>CAZFNE010000049.1:0-14551 GCA_964520335.1 uncultured Methanosarcinales archaeon
CTGTACGCTCTTCAACTAGTTTTTCTAAATTGTCATGTATTTTTTTTAGGGCTTCTTCTGCTTTCTTACTTTCAGTAATATCACGTGCTGCGGCAAAAACCCCAATAACTTTTCCATTCTCATCTCTATAAACCGAAGCATTGTATAAAACAGGAGTTATATGCCCATCCTTATGCTGAATCTCTAAAAAATAATCCCATACTTTGCTATCTGTGAATGCCTGCTGATAACCTTGCCGAGCTTTCTCAGGTTCAGTAAAATAGTCTGAAAAATCAGTCCCAATCAAATCATTTCGGGAATAACCAGTAATCAGTTCTGTAGCGCCATTAACGTCAGTAATCTTTCCATTAGGCCCAATAGTTACCAAAGGATCTAAACTAGCTTCAATGAGGCTACGATTATAGAGAGATGATAATCTTAGAGCTTCCTCAGCTCTTTTACGCTCAGTGATATCTTTGGCAATCTCGAATCTCACATCCCGGCCATCCGGCCACTTAATGATCCGATCCATAATCATGAAATACCGGCCTACCGTTGGATTGTAATATTCCCAAAAGTAAGCTTTGCTCTTCTCCTTTAAAATAATCGGATTGGTACAGAAATCGCAGGGAGAATCCTGATGCTGAAACTCTTGATAACAAATCCCTCCCACAAGCTCTCCACCGAACTTTTCCTTCATCGACCTATTCGCGTACAGTACCTCATTGGTGTACGGATCAGTTACGTATACCACGTCGTCCATACCATCAAAAATCGACAGGAGCTGCGACCTCTCGAAAGCCAGAGTATCCTCTATCTGTTTACGTTCGGTAATATCCCTAATAATGATTACTGTCCGGGGTTCCCCACTGCTATCTGTAAAGAGAGATGTACTTATTTCTCCTGGGAACGTCGTTCCATCCTTGCGTTTGTAAATGAGTTGGGCTTTTGCTGATCCAGAATTAATAAGTTCATCTAATACATGTGATACCATTGAGTCTTCTGGATCAAACAATACATCTCTCCCTTTACCGATAAGCTCTTCTGCCGCCCATCCCAACATACGGCAGGCAGCTGGATTGACTGACAAAATTTTTCCATTACCTCTGGGATCACTTAAAATAATGGCATCCGTGCTATGATCGAATAACATTTTATATCGTATTTCACTCTGATGTAACGCTTCCATCAGAGTATCGCGCTCTGCCAGAGACTGGGCCAGCTTGATATTTCTGTAGCCTAGCTGTGAGAGCATGTTGGAAAGCTTCATGAAGAAGGCCATGATCGTATCCACAACCTTCGGACTCAACCACGGAACTTTTTCAAGCGCTGCTATATATTCCTCCTCATTAAAGCCGTATTTTCTGGCCTGAAATCGGAAAAGTTCATAGTCCAGAGACTCGCCCTCAAAAAAGAACTGTCCCAAGAAGATATTGCCGACGTGCTGGCCGCCCACAATGATTGGGGTTGCTATGTCCCACATATTGTTCTTGCATCTGTAAGGCTTAAACTTTCCAGGGAGAACGCCCGTGGATAATTGAGTGTCACTCTCCACACAATGTTTGAGGGTTTCAGGATGAACCCTATGGAATTTGGTGCAGATATCCTGCCATCCAACGCCGACCAGAACATTGCCTTTGAGATCGATTATGCCTATAGGAATATGAGCAAGCTTATAGAAATCGTCCATTAGAGACTGAATCACTTGAGCATCAATGATCTCAGCAAGTTCTAAGTTTGCGATTTCACTGGCAGGCGAAAGAATAGTATCTAATTTTGACCTGATTCGTTGCTCACTTTGGCGAAGTGCCTCCTCTACTTTTTTTCTTTCGGTGATATCCTGCGTTATGCCAAAACCACCGATAAGCGTGCCGTTTTTATTAAATTCTAGACTTGCCTTTTGATGTACCCATTTGACTTTCCCATCCACTACGACGCGATGCTCGAGATCATACAGCGGCTCGCCTACAAACCCTGCTTTCCACTTTTTGTCGACATATTCTCTGTCATCAGGATGAACTGCTGAAAGAAAAGTCTCATAGGTTAAAGGAGTACCTTTTGAGATGCCGAAAATACGGTGATTTTCATTGGACCATGTCAGTGAATTTTTAAACATATCCAGACGCCAGTTCCCGATATTTCCCACAGCTTGAGTGCTGTCGAGATCTTCCTGACTCTCACGCAGTTCTTCCTCAACCTGTTTCCGCTTGATAATTTCTGCAGCCTGCCGAGCCAGGATATCGATAATCATTTGTTCGCGTTCAGCCGGTGTGTAGATCTGGGTGAAATAAACTGACATAATACCTAGCATCTGGCCAGATAAGCTTACCAGAGGTGTTAATTGAAAAGCCCTAACTCCTTCATCCAACAAAATATCCCGGACATTGCTCCCAAAAAGGGTAGAACTTTGAGTAATGTCTTTCACGACTACATTTCTCATTCGTTCTAAAGCAGTTTTGCATGCCACTGATTCTTTTTTGTCCAAGCATTCAAACAATTTTAAAAAAGGGAGACCAAAACCTTTTTGGGCTGTAATCCTTAAATTTCCTGTTGATGGATCAAGAATCTGTATGGCTCCTTTTTCTGCTCCGGTTATTGTAATTGCGACCTCAATTATTTCCTGGAGAATCGAGTATAAATCGCCGCCTTCTACATACTGTGTACTCAATTTATGTAGAACGTTTATGTTTCTAACCTCGATCTCAAGTCTATCTTTAAGCTTGACCAATTCGCTTTCCATCCGCTCGCGTTCAGAGATCTCAGCTCTTAATTCTTGATTGTCTTTTTTCAGCTCAGCTATCCGTTCCTGAACCCGGATCTCCAGTTCATCGGCACTCAAGCCATAAGAAGTATTCATAATTCTTCAATCCTTCTTTAAAGTAAGGCACTAACTTCTATCAGGTTTCCTTACATTTGATATATCGACATGGTTTAATCCCAGGAAAATCTCAATGGTGATACCAAAATTTCTCAATTATTTTGATTACATTTATTTATCAAGAATTTTTTTAAAGGAGATATTAAAACATCTGTTCACAATGATCATTTTAACGTTAAGGAGTTTTCTGAAACTTCTGTCATATTGATCAGGCAATTCATAAAAACTTTCTCAGAAAAATAGAGAATCAAAAATAAAGATCATTCTGCCTGGTAATCCATATTACAATTGAATTTAAATAATTAGATATTAACGTTTCTAAAGTATTTTATTTCTTATTCTTAAGATTATTCATTTAAAACGAACATGAAATTCTTCAAATAACAGGCTCAAACAAATGAAAATTGTAAAATTTTCATGCTAATATTCAAAGATTTATCTCATCTATAGATATTGGCTTTATTTGATATTGGATATCGAGGCGTTAATTTTAAAATACCAAAATAAAATTCAAAAAAGTTAAATGCATACTCTTTTTTGTAAGATCTCAACCCGGGGAAAACAGCGATTTTTCGTAAAAATCTAAGTTCTGGTCTACAATTCGAGCTAGGAACTTTTATAAAATCAACCAATGCATATATAATGAATGATATCTCCTGTTGCCGGTCTATTAACCTATATTTATTCCTTAGAATTCCTACGTTTTCTTCCAATTCTTTTTCTAATTTTAGTATGCTGCAGTTTTCGGATATTTTTAAGCAATCCCAATCTTGTCCCATCGAGCAGATATACTTCTGCGTTTTCAAGTTCGACTGCTCCAGAGGAGAAAACAGGCCCAAGCAAGTCTTCCTTTGTAGATTCGTTAAAAGGTACTCCCCCACAGAGTTCATTAAATGCAGGCAATATAAACACCTCAGGATTAGCCCAGTGAGCAGGATTCTCAAAATCAAGGGCTCCAAAACGCTCTTTTATCACATCTGCTTTAAGCTTTGTTCGAATCCAGGCAGGTTCCACTGTAGCATAACCAAAAGCATCTGTAAAACGAACAATTGGATGGTTATGAGCGATTATTATGTGGGAGGCAGCTAGCAATTCGGGGGCAGGCCAGGTATGTCCGTGCAGGTATCCTACTCCATCAAGGACGTCTCCCCGTGCAGAGTGAACTTTAATGTCCTTTTGCCTGTCGAAAAGGAATTCGATTCCCCCGTCATGGTTTCCTGGAAAAATATCCACATGCGTATATTCAGCAAGAGTCTCAAGAAAACGAGGGATCTCATTTTTCTCCTGCCAGGAGACCTGAGGGACATTGTGTTTCACATCTCCCAATAGAATTACTCTATCAGGAGAATTATCTTTGATATATCCAAGGATCTTTTCCAGGCGCTCTTTCATTCGGCTGGGTACATTTATTCCGCTTCTGTAAAGATCCCACTCAATTCCAAGATGAATATCTGCAATAACAAGCGAAACTTCAGAATTTATGACCTTAAGGGCGGGCTCTTCAAGGAGAGGTATGATTTCGGGCGGCATAGTATATGAAAAGTAAGTTTTTGAGAGTTTTGAGATCGTTTTTATTTGAATTATTATAATTAAGGTTATTCCTTTTATCAGTTATTTTATGTGACTTATCTTAGCATGCTCCTTTTAACACCCATTACATTCCTTATAATTATATAAAAATGTAATTATCAAAAAATGTTATGGGCAACTTATAAACATAAAGGGTTAAAGAGAAGTTAGCGTAAAAATTGAAAAAGGAGCGCCACTAACTATAACCTGGACAGTTACAAAAATTTATTGAATAATCTGCCGAACAGAACCTGAAAGAGAGATACTAAAATGCTGGCAAAATATTAGCAATTCTTTTTTTCAGAATTGTTAATAGATTGCCTTTCCCAAATCCGTTTCAGGTTTAAATTCTTATATTCTCAAATCTCAAGACATCATCTATTGTATTCACATATTCAACATTAATTCCCACGTTTTCCTCAATATATTGTTCAGCATCAACAACCTGCGGCTGTCTTTCTACAATTGTGAAGCCACCAATTTTTCTTTCTACCAGCTCATAAGTAACAAGCTCGCTGTTTTCCTCAGGGATCAGGAAGAGAGTTTTTCCTCCTTCTTTTGCTGCCTGGGCTTTTTCAACAGCTCCTCCTATTGCTCCAATATAGCCTTCGTTATCTATTGTTCCTGTTAGAGTAATATTATCATTGAGTGTAGCATTATCAATGGCAGAAATTGCAAGCAAGGTCATAAGTGCTCCTGCACTGGGCCCGTCAACGCCTGGAACTTCATCCGGCGCGCTAATGCTAAAGATGATATCGCTGCTAGAAAGCTGCTTTCCTGTCCTGCTCTCGGCCAGATAAACTGCGGTGTTTGCTGCATCCTGGAAAACTACCCCCATGAGCGGAGTTGTCTGGACAAGCACACGCCCTTTTCCAGGCCTGATTTCAACAGAAATATTCATCAAAGCTCCCCTTTCAGGACTGGACTGCCTTATAAACGGTGAGGTTGAATCTGCAGGTTGGAAAACTGCCGGAGCTTCCAGAGTTGCAAATCCTTCAACGCCTGTGGGACACATTAAAGTCCCGTTCTGGAGTTCGTAGACTTTCGTACGGTACGAGTCCATCTGAGAGGCATAAGACTGAAGAGATTCATTATTTTGATCTAATTGAGACTGAAGGTTTTCATTTTTCACTTCAAGGGTATTGATTTGGTCCTGCATTTTTTGGATCTGTTCTCCTTCTAAAGCTGGTTGTTCTTCAAACAACACAAAGTAAGCGTTTGCAATAAGTGATACCACAAGTAAAAGTATAAGGAATTTAGATCTCATACCACCATCCACTATTAATTCGCCTTAGAATTACTTATTTCTTCCTTTTTAAAGAAATATCAGGAAACCTAAGATAAAATACTAAAATAAAACTTTAAAAGAGAAAAACGCAGGAAATAACCTTTAAAACTATATAAACTATTTTCAAATAAATTGAAAAACGGCCCATATGAAGAGAAAACAATTCTTTTCCAGCTAGAGGAAAGAATTGTCTGAACTCTTCTTTTTAGGTGGTGTGTAATAAGAGAGTTCTTACATCTGTTTACTTTGTCCCTTTTCTTTGCACTGTTCTTCAAGCATTACTTTCTTGCCACAGAGATCGCAGTTTCCTTCTTCAGTAATAGAGGGCTGCCTGGGAGCTTCGCCTCCACAAATTCCGCATTTTACCATATATTTCCATCTCCTCTAATTTTAATAGGGAATTTCCCAATTATTAATAAGTGAGTCTTTGATTTATACTTAATCGGCATAAAAATATACCAGGTGCACTCCTCTACCTTTCGAGAATAACTATTCGGAACTCTAAGGAATCAGGGAAAAGAACCAGAACAAATAAACTCAAACGTTTGCCCTTTTAACATTGGGCCCTTCTTTTGTATCCCGGACTATATAACCCAGGGCTTTTATTTCTTCTCTTAATTTATCAGAGGTGCCCCAGTCTTTTCTTTTTCGAGCAGTTTCACGCTCTTCTACAAGCCTGGCAACATCCCCAGGAATTTCTTCTTTTACGGGGCTTGCAAAAATTCCCAGAACATCTGAGAATTGGCGGTAAAGAGTGTGAAGTTGAGTTAAAACCTGTTTATTTTTTCTGGTTTCCAGGTACTTATTAACTACACTTGATAAGTCTTTGAAAACCATTATAGCTTTAGGAGTATTGAAGTCGTCTTCAAGAGATTCCTGGAAATTTTTTTCAAATTCGGGGAGGATCTTGAGTATCTGGGAATCTTCAGGAAAAGATTTATCTTCGGCATTTTCCAGGGCGAATTCAAGGTTATCAAGGGTCTCTTTCAATTTTAAATAATTATTTTTCGCATTCTCTGCAAAAGCTTCGGAGTAGTCAAGTTTTTTTCGGTAATGCACCGAAAGGAACATAAAACGGACAACTTCCCCTCCATATTTCTCTACAATTCCCGGCAGGGTAAAGACATTGCCTTTTGATTTGCTCATTTTTTCGCCTTCGACTATGAGGTGCTCCCCATGGACCCAGTAATTTACAAAAGGTTTTCCTGTGGCGCCTTCAGACTGGGCGATCTCATTTTCGTGGTGCGGGAAGATAAGGTCTATTCCTCCGATATGAATATCAAGAGTCGGGCCAAAACTGTTCATTGCCATGACCGAACATTCGATATGCCATCCGGGCCTGACTTTTCCCCAGGGGCTCTCATAATAGATTCCTCTTTCTATTTCTTCAGATGTTGAGGCTTTTAAAAGGGCAAAGTCACGAGGATTGTCTTTATCGTATTCATCAACATCTACAGAAGCCCCGATTTTAATGTTTTCGAAGTCGATTTTTGAAAGCTTCCCGTATTCATTAAACCCTGAAATCCTGTAATAAACTGAGCCGTCTTTTTCATAGGCCAGCCCTTTATCCATAAGTTCCTGTGCGAGTTTAACCATACTCTCAACGTTTTCAGTAGCTTTAGGATACACAGAAGCCTTTTTTATATTTAACAGATCAAGTCCCTTAAAGAACTCAACTGTGTATTTTTCAGTAAAATCCTTAAGAGACATTCCTGCAGCTTTTGAATCCCTGATAGTTTTGTCATCAATATCGGTAATATTCATTACAAGCTTTACCGTATACCCCAGGTATTCAAGAGTTCTTACGATATTATCTATTGTCAGGAAAGTGCGGTAATTCCCTATATGCGGCAAATTGTAAACTGTTGGCCCACACGCATAAATCGAAACTTCTTTATTCTTTAGAGGTTTGAAAACCTCCTTCTTTCTTGTCAGAGTATTGTAAATACGCAGCATAAAAAATGCCTCTTAGATTTTATGGGACTTTTATGAAACTTTTATGAGACTTCGAGTATACGAGAAGAAATGAGTCAAATAGGGAATTATATATTCTAAATTAGATACTATAGCATTGCTACTAAATCATTTAAGATTAATCACCTAAAATATCACGAGAACTTTTAATCCAGGGCTTTTGGTTTTATCTATCTTACTCCACCCTTTAGTTTTATTATTTCCATTAAGTGTCCTCAAATAAAAATATTCCAAACTCCTCAAGAATTCTTCCTAACCGGAAAAGAGGCAGACCAACAGTGTTAAAGAAATCGCCTTTGATCCTTTCTATAAATAAGGCTCCTTTTCCCTGTATTCCAAAAGCCCCTGCTTTATCAAGAGGTTCACCAGTCCTGATATATCCAAGAATTTCTTTTTCATTTAATTTTTTCATAAAAACAAGCGTAGATTCAAGTTCACTGATTTCTTTCTTATTATCGAGATCCAGAACAGTAAGGCTGGTTATAACTCTGAATTTCCTTCCGCTTAATTTTTTCAGCATCTCCTTTGCTCTTTCGGGAGATCCTGGCTTCCCAAGTGTTTCACTATCGCAGATAACCATCGTATCTGCAGAAATTATAAGCCCTGAATTAAAATGTTCAGCTACATCTCTTGCTTTTCCGATAGAATGTTTCTTAAGCAGTTCCTCAGAAGTTAAGCCGGGCAAAGAGATTTCCTCATAGGAACTGGGAAATACGAGAAAATTATCCCCTATCAATTGTTCAAGTAATTCTTTTCGCCTTGGAGATGCGGATGCAAGGATTATCTGGCGCATAAAAGGGAAATCAAGGGAGGTGGGATATATGCTTATTGATTATATTTATTGGTTATGTTTGTGGTAATGTTTATCGGCCACAGGGAATGTTTTTTCTGACATTTATGCATGGACTCCCTCAAAGAAGCTCCTTACATTATAGAGATCTTCCGGTTTTCCCAGAAGAATACAGGCATCTTTTGCTTTAAGAAGAAAACTTCCTTCAGGCGTATAGATCATATTTGAGCCTCTTCTGACAGAGAGTACTGTTACTCCGTGTTTTTTTCTAAATTCAAGATCTGCAAGAGTCTTTCCATCAAAGGCTGCTCCCTGGCCCACTTTAACAACCTGGATATCTACACCTGGCAAGCCGTCCTTTATGCTGAACCCACTATCAATACCAGTATCGGTAGATAATTTTCTAAGCATTCTGTAGCCATTCGCGCGGACTTCGGTGACGAGTTTTTCAATATCTTCCCTTGGCACCAGGTATTTTTCAAGCAGGCGCACAAAGATCTCTACTGAAGTCTCGTATTCTTCAGGAATAATTTCATCCGCACCAAGCGCATTAAGGCGTTTCATTTCCTGCAAATCTTTTACTTTTGCAATCACGCAGACATTTGGATTAAGTTCTTTTGCTTTCTCTAGGATTTCTCGTGTAGTGTCTGCGTTCCCGATTCCAATTACAAGTACTCTAGCAGTCTTTATCCCTGCATGTTCAAGTACAGCCCCAAAAGTTGCATCCCCATATTGTATCCTTTCTCCTTTACTTTTCTCCTGCCTGACAATCTCCGGATTTACTTCTACAATGACATATGGGATCCCTGCAGACTTTGCAGCTTTTGAAATTGTTTTTCCTGAAAACCCATACCCAACAATAATCAGGTGATCATTCATCTGAAGTTCAGCTTTTTCGCCCTCTCTAAGCGATTCTGTACCAAACCCATGAATAAGTCTCATCCCGAAAGTTGAATTGGAAGCCTTTTTAACAAGATAATCAGCAGGCTTATAAGAAGCATTAATTAAGAACGGAGTGACACCCATGGTAATTATTGAAACTGCTAAAAAGGCCTGATAAATGTCGTCAGTAATAAGGGAAGACTCAAGCCCTAATCTAGATAGGACAAAAGAGAATTCTCCTACCTGGGAAAGGGCAAGGCCAGTTAGCACGGTTGTACGTAAAGGAGAACCAAGAGCCTGGGTTACAATCATGCTTGCTGTTGCTTTTATAAAGATTAAGACAATTGCTGCAAAAATAAGGATTGGGAGGTGATTGAATAAATATTGGATATCAAGAAGCATACCTATTGAGATAAAAAAGAGACTCATGAACATATCTCTCAGAGGGATTATATTACCCATTGCTTGCTGACTGTATTGCGAGCCTGAAATAATACTTCCTGCAAGAAATGCTCCAAGCGCAAGAGATAAGCCTATACTTGAAGTAACAAGTGCGGTAGATAGACAGATAAAAATAACACTATAAAGGAATAATTCTTTATTTCCTGTCCTCCCTACGTAGTAAAATATCTTAGGAATAATGAATTTTGAAGTAAAAATAAAAACTAGGATGATTAAAGAACCTTTAATAAAAATACTTGAAAATGAGCCCTCGAAATTTATAGAGCCCCCTGCAAGCAGTGGAGTAATAAGAATTAAAGGTACAATAGCCAGGTCCTGGAAAATTAGAATTGCAAGAGAAGTTCTCCCGTGCTGGGTATAGACCTCGTTTTTCTCCTGAAATACTTTAAGCACTATTGCAGTACTGCTAAGCGCAACCAAAAACCCAAGAAATGCAGAAGTTGCAGGGCTGTATCCCAAAAAAGAGCATACAATAAGAACCAGTAAAGCCGTTAGGATAATTTGAAGGGTTCCCCCAAGCATTACAGCTTTTTTCATTTTCCAGAGTTCTTTTAAAGAAAGGTCAACCCCTATTGTGAAGAGTAAAAAAATTACTCCAAGGTCGGCATTTAGCCCTCCTACGTTAGGAAACTCAATCCCGAAAGACCTTATTAGTATCCCGGTTACAATAAAGCCAAGCACAGGAGGAACCTGGAATTTGTAGAAAACGGTAAGAATTAAAATAGCAAAGCCGAGAATTACGTCAACATTTGCTAGTAATGAATCTGACATTTATTTTGTTCCTCCAGAAGTAATAACAAAGTATTTTAACAACATATTTACAAAATCTTTTCTAAGTTTAAGATATCTTAAAAATTTCAGTGGAATGGATAAACTAAATACAAGAGATAGATGCTATTAGCACTCATTCCAGGCTCAGATCTAGTTACAAGTTAATAAATATTTACCAACAGATATAGTATTTTCGGTAGGATTAAATTATTGATTTTTATTTTAATGTGCCTGGAAATATATAGGAATTAAAATTAAATCAAAAGGCAAGTTACTCTCTTAATAAGATAGAAGCTTGAAAAATAAAGTTCTAATTTAATTAAAAAGTGAATACAAAATAAATCTCACTTTAAAATCTCACTTTAATAGAATCATAATATTTTTGGAATTAGCTTTTTTGTCCGGATCGTATAATCTGCATATCCCTAAATTTCTCTTGTAAGAATTCGTTCTTCCAGTTTTAACCAATGTAAGGATAAAGAGACCAGGACTACAGATATTCCCAAAGAAAAATAAGCATTAAGGATTAAGGAATTCCGACAGCCTGGAGAATGTTTCCTTCATAGGCAGGATTTCTGATAAATTTATATGGACCTGTATCAACAAGCCTATGCTCATTTTCAATCTGAAAATGCACAGAGAAATATTTTCCTAGGGTTAATATTGCCCCGGCTCGAAGAAATGTTCCCAGCACAATCAACAATACGCCTTCAAGGGCAATTTCAGGGTAATACCTCTGATAAAAGCTGTATTCGAGCAAAGGAGTAGTTAAAAGCGCCCCCCAGAATAGTAAGAGCAAATAGAGTGTATATTTCTTAAATTGTTTCCTATTAGCGCCTGGCCCTTTATAAGTAAATTTTTCTATAAGTAGAGAGAAAAATAGCGCCCCAAAATGAATATAAATGGGAAGATTCCCGGATAAACCCTTTTTCAGTTAAAACTTCTATAGTTTTAAGCATTAAAAAAATAATAAATATATATTAGATTAAGAAAGGGTTCTAACCTGTTTTTTTCATTTGACTGTTTAGATTCATTTTTAAACTTTAGCATTTATTATATATTTGAAATAACCATTTTTCTTTTTATCGAAACATTAACTCTTACCTTTCTCACCTTTTTCTTTTTCAGAACTTACAACCGGAAGCCCGGCTTCAGTCCAGGCAGTAATACCTCCAACCAGGTTATATACCTGGGAATTGCCTGCCTTTACAAGTATTCCACTGGCTGCCTCGGACCTTTTTCCTGTCCTGCAGTAAACAAGTACTTTTTTATCTTTAGGCACTTCATCTTTACGGGCCAGTAAAAGCTGGTCTGAACCCAGGTTTGAACCAAAAACATTGGTTACAGGAATTAAAGTCGCCCCCTTAAGATGTGACGAATTAAATTCTGAAGGGGTTCGAACATCAAGCACGTATACATCATCTTTCTCGATCATCTGTTTTGCATCTCTGGCACTTATATTTTTATAACCTGACATATCTTCCTCCTCTGATGTGAATATATAAAATATTAAAAGAAAAATTAAAGCTGCAAAATACATTAAAAACTTTTTATCCAATAGCGGCCCTCGTTTCAAATCTCATACACATATTTTTTGAATATATCATGAGCCTATCCCAAAACTCTAAATTGAGTTATTGAATCTCGAATTTGAGATAATTAACTGAGTTTCTGATAAGGAAAATAATTCTGAGATTTTAACTTATTTGAGGAAAACTGGGTTTTGGGATAAGCTCCATATATAAACTCTATTCAGGACGACTTGTCATATTATATTTCTATCTTTATATAGAAAAGAATTTCCGGCCACTCCTCGATTTTAAACTCTTTTAGAGTCCTTTGATTTAAAGAAATAGACTATTAGAAAAGACAATTAGAAAAGTCCAGATACGAAATATAATAGCTGGGAAATATTGTTACAAAAAACATCTTAAGATTTCTATTGATTGCCTGTATAGAACCTTTAGAGAACTCATAAATTAAATAAAGCAGATTAAAAAATAGATAAAGCTCATCCGCACCCTTAAGAGTTTTTTCAACACCGGAAGATTTTATTATTTATTCTTGAATTTTAAGGTTCTTATAATCTAATCCAGTTCTGCGGATGAGTTTTTATATTTCTGGATTTATGCCTAGCCTGGATCTTTCATAACATGGGGACTTATCAAATTTTACCCGGAAAGACCCGCATAAAACCAATAGAATTGAATTTTATTGCTTAACCAAGTTAAAGCTTTTTCAATTCCCTAACATCTTATCTGTAATCATTTCCGTATTTGTAATCATTTCCGTATTTGTAATCATTTCCGTATTTGTAATCATTTCCGTATTTGTGGTCATTAAACTTATAGCCGTGATTATATTTGTAGCCATTATTATATTTGTGGTCATTATCACAGCCGCAGCCTTTGTTGCAATAGTTGTGGTAGCTATGCTCTTTACAGCCGCATTTGTAGCCATTGTCATGTTTATAGCCATAATCGCAGCCACATCTTTCTTTACCGCAATAGTTATGGTAGCTATGCTCTTTACAGCCGCATTTATAATTCTCGTAGTTGTATTTATATTCACACCTATTCTCGTCTCTACAGTCCTTGTTACCACATGAAGAACATGCACTTGCTGCTCCTGCTAATGCCGTTACCAAAAAGACTAGCAAAAGGACACTTAATGTTTTCTTTACTATTCCCATCGAGTAATCACTCTCCATCTTTCGCACTTTCATGCTATCAAGGTGCCAGTACAATAGTCATGATCAATCGATTTTACTCAGCAGAGGCAAATGAAATATTTAGTTCAATTTCCTGATCTTTGTACAATACAATTTGTAAATTTATGGAAGTTTAGAAATTGGTATAATTCTTCTCCCCTTCAGATGCCGCCTTTATGCCGGTAGAATCGATTTCAAATTGTACTGACATCTACGAACATGAAATTATTCCGAGGGCATATAATATAGTAAGAAATATAATTTAGAAATAGATATTACTATGAGATATATTTTTATTATTAAGTTTGTTTATGAATATTAATGAAATAGCTACTTATTTATAATCTAAAATTTTAAAATAATATTTAGTATTACAATTATCATGTTAAAACGACTTTAATCCTAAGTTTGGTAATACTAAAGGCCCTTTCTGCAACTAAAAAGTAATTATTAATTTTTATATGTATAAGAATTAAAAAACGGAAAATAAACGGGTTATTTTCACATTCATAAGAAATCCTCTGCTTTTTAGTTTTAGAATAGTAATTAACTGTTTATTAAAATAGAGATTTTAAAAGAGATTCTTTAGAAAAGATATTTTAGAGAGAATATGACTAGTAAAATAGAATGTCAATGTTATAAGGAGAATCTGTAAATCCAAATGATTTTATCAAATAAAACAACAGATTAAACTAAAATATTGAAGAATGACTTTGAATAGCAATGGAAGACTAGAAAGAGATACAGAATTAAAAATATAGTTTATTCTTATGGTAAGATTTTCCGTAATAATAGACTCAGCAGGCATATTTTTATTGCTACTGACTTTTTTCCTGAATCTCTTTGAAATATTGATGTAAGATGCGAAAACTTATGCAATCCTTAACATAGTTGGAGCAGGGTTTTCATGTCGTGCTTCAGTCCTATCAGCGACATGCCTTTTATAGTGCTTGAGGGAATATGGGCAATCGTAGTGTTGATAGGTTTAATCAGGTTGCTTAGAAATCCTCCAGGACCTGAACTGGTTAAAACTTGAATAGCATTATAAAGGGCCAAGATTCGCCAGAAATTGCTAAATAATCCCAAATAGATTATATTTATTATCAGGCTATAAATTAGGTATGAATTAGGAGAAGATTTGAAGTCATTCCATAACTCCTATATGAAATTATTTTTTCTCTTTTTCAGAAAGTTTGCTTATTTCGCTGGAAAGCCGCTGGATTTCTTTACTCAGTTCTGCGATTTCAT
>CAZFNE010000050.1:0-14393 GCA_964520335.1 uncultured Methanosarcinales archaeon
AAACCCGGCCTTTTCTATATTTTCAGGGTTTAAACTCTTGCTGTGTTCATCAGAAGTTTCAGATTCCATTTCAGGATTTCTGCCCAGTTCAGGATCTTGATTTGATTCATTTGGTTTAGAGGTTTTATTTGATTCTGGATTTTTGATTTTATGAAAGCTTATCAGGATCTCTCCTTTTTCCTGTAAAAGGAAAGCATGCTTAAGGGAATTTAAAATTAGCTCATTTACAATTATGCCAAGAGAAATAGCAATATCCGGTTCAAAAGAAACAGGCTGGAGGTCAAGCTTTAATTCAATATTTTGAGCTTCTGAAGTATGGGGATCAAGAATTGCAAATGAGAGCTTTTCAAGATAAGCTGCAATATTGAGGCTATTTTTGTTCCTTTCCTTATTAAGTTCCTCATGAATGAGCGCTATCGAACTTATTCGACTCTGGCTTTTCTTGAACGCATCTGCAACTTCTTTGTCTGTAAACCTGTTTCCCTGGAGCCCCAATAAGACCGAAAGTATTTCCAGATTATTTTTAATTATATCATGGAATTTTCTGAGTTCAGCCTGTTCCATTTCCTTTAGAATTTCTTCCTCATGTTTGATGTCAGTTATATCCTGAAGAAAACCCTTTATTTGTTTTCTTCCAGAATTAGAGCTTTCGGGAATGCGAATAACTTCTCTAACCCATTTTATCGAACCATACTTACTTTGAATCCTGTATTCGAACTCCACATGGGCATTCTGGCTGGAATATATTTTTTCTATGCTTTCCTTCATTTCAATATCAGATTTGTATTCAGGTGTAGCCAGATCTTTAATCCTGATATTTCCGGAAAGAAAATCCCTTTCCGTATAGCCTGTAATTTCCTCAACATCTCCTTGTATTGACAGGAATTCGGATTTTTCATCAAGTGTAAACCATATAAATCCTTTAACATTTTTTAAGAAAGAATTTGAATAATCAGCCGGTTCCATACTTTACACCTTTTTCTTGGAAATTAAGGGAAATCTGGATTCTCATTTCCAGTTTTTACAGGCATCACGTGCTCATTTTTTATAGTAAGATAATAAGCCGTAGAATTTTGGAGGGTATTAGTGATAAAAATCGTTATAGAGTATTATTTATAGAGATTAAATACTTTTTCAAAATACTTACATTGACAATATATTGGAAAAATAATAGTTGGAAATCAATCTAAAAAACGGGGAGATCAAAAATATAAAATTGAAAATATGAAATAAGACTCAGTACCAAAATCTAGTGATGACCGTAAAATTAAAAGTCAATAGATTTTGAGCCAGAGTCTGAAATAATTATAAAATATAAAAAAGCTCGAAAAGAAAGTACATTTGAAGAAAAATTTTCAGTAATATAATTAAGTCAACTGCACATGAGCTAAAGACTTGGGGGTTCCTGCCTTATGTTTATAAAAAACAGGAGATATTATTTAAAAGCTAAAGAGCTCATGCATGTCCTTCTTAGAGATGTTTTGATAGAAAGCAAAGTAATTATAATATCGTGATAGTAATGTAAACCATGATCCCTAAAGATTGTTTTAGTTGTAAAGAATCTAAGACGACTGGGGCATGTACTCTTTTTTTTTGCGAATTATTAAAGAGGCAGGTCTGGGGTTATTCAAGAGATAAAGATTGCCCTCTAGAAGGTTCTGCTAATAAAAACAATAAAAATAATCTCCACTGAGTGAATGTACATTAAAACAAATATTGAATGATAAATTTATAAATCCGAATTTAATTAAGGGTTGGTTAAAAAGAAATCGCTTCTTTTAATTTTTTCAATGCTTTTATACTATAGTTATTTACGCAAAGAACTATACCTTAAATTGAACTGACCTATTTTGCAGTTTGATGCATTATTTTTGGTTCCTTCTTATAAGTTAAAAGTGTAAATTGTCGCGTTTATAATTAAATAATTATAATATGAGAATAAAGAACCAAATAAAAATCCGCAAAAATATTCGCTATATAGGAAAACATAGGGAGAATTCTCAATTTTCAGTACTCCCCCTAAGGTAAAAGTCTATTTCTCTAAATTATTGAGAAATAGTAATAGATATTTAAAGCAACTAATACTGAATTATAATATATTATACAGTTTATATCAGCTTATAGTGGGTTATAACTCAAATATTGCTGAAAATAATCTAAGTATTTATTTTGGTGTCCAGCCGCCCGGGATATACCTGGGTTTGTAATTAGTTTTTGAGCTGATTTTGGTCTTTTTTGCCCCATGCCATGACCCAAATTCATAATGATGTCTTAAACTTACTTTTGAAGTTTCGCGGGTTGGGAGCCAGAATCCAGGCTCATAACGAGGTTTATACCCAGACCTTGAAGCTTTTTTTGCTTTTTCCATACCCTGCCAGGAGCCATAGATATAATGAGGTTTAAAGTATAGCTTTGAAAATTCTCCTATTGGGTTCCATAGTCCAGGAATATACCTGGGCTTATAGCTAAGTTTAGAGATAGTTTTTCTTTCCTGCTTCTCCTGCCAGAAACCCGGAATATACCTGGGTTTTTCAGGCCTCCACCAGCCATTGACATACCTGGGTTTATAATCAATTTTTGACTTAACCTTTTTTTGTGTTTCAGGTTTCCAGCAACCAAAAGTATAATGAGATTTCTCCACCTTTTTAGCTTCCTTTGAGGGTTTCCAGGAACCGAATTCGTAATGATGTTTAAACCTGGGTTTTAATCCGGATTTTTTCTCATTTATCCCTTGCCAGGAGCCAAAGACATACTGAGACTTAGGAGTGGGCCTTACGATTATTTTAGGAGCTTTCTTAATCTCCTTTTCTGCCTTCTTGGGTGCATTAATAACTTTAACATGTGCTTTCTGTTTCTTAGCCAAGGCGATTACCTCTTTACTTTTTTATTTTAACTGTAAAATTAGCCGCAAAAATGGAAATCAGGTTGAAGAATGCGCACAGCTATTAGATTAAAGAATCTAACATATACATAAATGTTCAACAGTCTATTTATTTTTTGCCATTCCCCAAGTATTTCTGTCTGGATAGTTAATAAAAAAAGATGCCGGTATATATTTTTCAGATGTTGTAAACAATTATTCTTTGGAAGATATCAGCAGGCGATATGGTTTAAAATTAGTAATACGAGGGTGTTGGAAAGGCTTCAATATAGGCTTTGAATTATTTGTCTTCAATTATATTGTTGAAATACAGGTTTCAGCTCCAGTTTAAAAATAATGTAAGTGATAAAATATGGGACAATATTTTGCAGACTTTATTTAAACTTATTACAATTCTAAAAAAGAATACATTCAACGTAAAAATTCAAAGAAAACCTCCACTTTCTGTCTATGGGATATTCTAATTCTAGAACTTCCACCAGGCTAAATGCCCTGTGATTTTACGCTTCGTATATAAAGAACCGATTCCAGAATAATACTCCTGTCTGTTTTTACTCAGAATCTGGATATCTTTACCATTATATATTTTCTTATATGACAAAAGAGGGAAGTAAAGATTATTAGGAGTTACGCACTTGAAGTGTAAAAACAAGAACAATAGGTTTTACTGTAAAATATATTTTTTAGACAGTTGAAGGTTTAATGCCATTGATTTTCTAGTTCAACTGCGTAAGTCCTAATTATAATAGATTCATCTTAAGCAAGATTACAATTATGAAAATATTTAACACAAGAAACAGAATAAGAGGAGTAGCCATATCAGCTAATAGCCCCATAGATGTGTTTTCGATCTTTCTATCCCAGGCAGCAAAATATTCTTGATTCTCTCGTTTTATAGATTCTAATTGCATGTTTAATTCCTCGTTTTTGCATTTTGTGATACTTTCACTAATCTACAATTACTTTTTTCTTTTCTCTATTTTTTACATAAATAATTACAGAAGAAGCTAAAGGGCGAAATTTTTCACATTTAAAAGATATCAAAAATCTTATTATTCTAAATAATTGCTTGTCATATTATTTTAAAGCATTGTTTATAAAAAATAAAAAAAGCATCATATAATAGTCTAACTATTATTATTAATGAACTAAGTTCCCTTTATTTAACCCAATAAACCAAAGTTTCATAAATCAAGCTTCATAAACATTGTTTCTATCGCGGCATAGGAGAATATATTTCATATTATATAAATTTAATATATTTAACTTGAACAGATATTAAATCCAGTATCCTATCATTCCAAGTTTATACCAAGCGTATGATTTTGGGATTGTATAAATCAATTCAAATAAATATTATAGAAAAAGAAAAAAGAAACTTGGGAAAAGTAACCTTTATTTCTTTTTAAAATATTAATCATACTGTAAAAAGTGAACTGATGGGAACGATTTCAATAAACTTTGTACTGACTTCCTTTTTATATTATTCTATACATAATACCTTATAGAGTGTGGGTAATCAATTAAAGGACTAATAACAACTAACAGATATCACCTCCTGGGCATATCTAGAAACAGCCGACTTATCAGTTTCAAGCCAGGAAGTCCATAAAATGGAGTAGATGTGCCTCTATCAATGGGAATATCAGAATAGAAGTAAAACATGGGGGAGAATAAATGCAAGCAAGTTCTATTGAATTTAGGATTGTCTTAAAAGATTTAAATTATCCAGTTACGAAGAAAAGGCTGCTTATGCAAGCCCAAAAGCATGGAGCCACCTCTGAAGTAATTAGAGCTCTTAATGAAATCCCAGATAAAGAATATACCTGTCCTAGTGAAGTTGCCCTTGAATTTAAGGGTAAGATCTGGATCTGGGGCTAAGTAATCAATCGGGTATGGTAATTGATTCTGGAGCCTTTTAGGAAACAAAGAAATTGTGAACAACTAGAAAAATTCTTAGTTTAAGCATGAATAAGAAAGAAATTGCAACACTATTCAATATAAATCTGTGAGAATAAAGGGAGTAGAATTATGAAACATACAGTAGTAATCTGGGAACCGACAGAATGGAGGAGCTTATGCCCTCATTGTGGTTCGGAAAACTTCAGTAAAATACCCGCACTCCAAAATGTATGTTCAGCATGTGCCAGGGAATATCTTGCAAAAGTAGCCCACACCGAAGAGTAATTTTATTAAAGGCGAAAAATATTATTTAGAAAAAAGAGTGAGAGTTAGAAAGAGTCTTGTAAAAAGAATTATGATACAAAAAACAATATTACAATTTTTCCAGATTTTATTTTAGGTTTTTTGTTTAGCTTGAATATTCTAAATTTCTTTTACTAAATTAGAATAAAGGATCTTATTAAAAAGAATTAATGTAGGCCAAAGTAAGAATTGGCCATAAAGAGTCAATGAGAGCTAAAAAATTCAGGTTTCAGAGTAGACTATTTTATTTTTCTTTAGAAAAATGGCGTTAAGCAGAATTTAAACATCACTGTCAGGAAAATTTTGGACCTCCAACCTGTTGATCACGGATCAGTTACTATACTAAGTCATAGTGTTTGTAGAGTTCTATTTTTAAATTTAATCTTATTTTCTGGCTATAAATCTAAAAAATAGAATCATTTGCGGTAACGCAAGTGACTAGAATAGAAATAATAGCGGCAAGATTTGACTTAAAGTTATTTATTATGCGTTTTAGATTTAGTTTTTAAAAGTGCATAGAATAATATAAAAATTAAGTAATTCATAGCCGGTTGTTTCATTTAATACAATTTCCTTTCTTTATAAGGTCAAAGGTTATATATAATTCGGTATATACATTTTCCATTTATATATAGCATTTTATGGGAGGATTAGAGTGGAAGAAATACTTTGTCAGAGAAAAACCAAGGGGTATAAACTCTTTAGGTTATTAGGAATAACAACAGTAATGCTTCTGATACTGTCAGGTATTGGAGGTGCAGCTCCATTTGCATACATTACCAATTATGGAGATAATACCACTTCTGTAATTGATACAACTACAAATACGCTTGTAGCCACGATAAATGTAGGGAATGGGCCTATCGGAATTGCAGTTAGCCCAGATGGGTCAAAAGTATATGTGGCAAACAATGACAGTAATAATATTTCTGTAATTAATACAACAACTAACAATGTTACAACCAGTATAAATGTAGGAAGTGAGCCCTGGGGAGTTGCAGTTACTCCTGATGGAACAAAAATGTATGTGACAAATAATGACAATACCACATCTGTGATTGATACGCCCACAAATACTGTTATTGCTACCATACCTGTAGGGAAATACCCTGCTGGAGTTGCAGTTAGTCCTGACGGATCAAGAGTATATGTAGCGAACTCAGCTTATATAGAGAACGAAACCTACAATAGCAGTATCTCCGTAATCGATGCGGCCTCAAATACTGTTATAGCCAATGTGGTTGTAGGAAACGGCCCTATAGGTGCCGCTTTTACTCCCGATGGAACGAAAGTATATGTAACAAACGCGAAGGGTAATACCACCTCAGTAATTAACGCGATAGATAATTCTGTAATAGCGACAATAAATGTGGGGAGCGGCCCCTGGGGCGTTGCAGTTACTCCTGATGGATCAAAAGCATATGTTGTAAACTCAGCCGTGCTAGAAAATTCAACTTCCATTGATGGCACTGTTTCTGTAATTAATACATCCACAAATACTGTTATAGGTACTGTACCTGTAGGAATGAATCCTTTTGGGGTTGCGGTCACTCCTGATGGATCCAAGGTATATGTAACAAATGGTCTCAGCGGGAGTGTTTCTGTGATTAACACGACTACAGATAAAGTTACGACCAATATTCCCGTAGGAGTAGGACCTATTACTATAGGCCAGTTTATAGGATGAACAGTAAACATCGAAAAATAATCAGTTGTCTCGAAAGACACTCATTTAGGATCAGACCATTGCATCTTTGTGAAGTGAGTTAATGCGATAATTCTGTATTCAAAAAGATAACAGCAAAGCGCTGTTTTTACATTTTCTTTTTTTGATGTTTCAATAACGTTAACTTAATTCAAGTCATTTCTGAACATTACTGAGACCTATAATATCAGCAAATCTTATTATATATTTTAAATTAAATGTTATTAATAAATAGGTAACCTTTCTTTTTTATTTAAACCGATTTCTTTATGCAAAAAGATTTATTTATTTCTAATTATAATTTATTGTAACTAAAATTACTTATGGGGGTTCGGAATGAAAAGTAGACTACCAAGAAAATGCATCCACATTAAATTTCTAGGAATAACATTAGCGATCCTTTTAATGCTAGTCAGTATAACAGGTGCTGCGCCCTTTGCATATATCAATAACTTTGGAGATAACAGCACTTCTGTTGTTGATACAGAAAACGATACTATTATAGCAAATATAAGTACAGGAATCAACCCCTGGGGCGTTGCAGTAAATCAAGCAGGAGCGACCGCATATATAACGAACTACAACAGCAGTAATGTTTCTGTAATTGACACAGAAACAAATAACATCATAGCAGATATTCCCGTAGGTAAAGGACCTCGCGGAATAGCAGTTTCTCCAGATGGATTAAAAGTATATGTAGCAAATTACTTCAGTAATAATACTTCTGTTATTGATGCCGCTACAAACAGTGTTATCGCCAGCGTAAATGTAGGAGTCTATCCTTATGACATAGCATCTGATCCAAATGGAACAAAGGTATATGTAACAAATTCAGGCAGCGACAATGTTTCTATAATAAATACAAAGACCAATACTATTGAAGCCAGTATACCTATAGGACAGGGGCCTCGTGGAGTTGCCGTTACTCCAGATGGAACGAAGGCATATGTAGCGAACAATAATACCAATGAGGTTTCTGTGATTGATACAGCTACAAATAATATTATAACTAATGTGCCTGTTGGAGAATGGCCTATTGGAGTTGGAGTGACCCCTGACGGAACAAAAGTGTACGTTGCAAACTATTACAGCAACAGCATCTCTGTAATCGATACTGCATCAGATACTGTTACAAACAATATAACTGTAGGATTGCTGCCTATTGGAGTTGGAATAATCCCGGATGGAACAAAAGTATATGTAGGAAACAGCGGCAATAAAACTGTCTCTGTAATTAGCACAACAAACGACACTGTTACAACTACAATAGGTATAGGAAAAATGCCTATTGTAATGGGGCAGTCTATAGCTGGGTCCTCGGAAGTTTCAAATGGAGACAATACTCCTTAAAAAACGATAATAGCTGAGTGCTGGCTTATTTAGAATTTCTAGAGAGGATAAGAAATAATATTTACATTTTGAATTAGAGAAGGGTCATCTAAGTTTTTATGAAACATGAGGCTCTTCTAAGTTGATATTTTACTAAAAAACTGGAAAAAAGTTAAAAAACTATTGCGGTTTTTGATTAAAGGATTATTAGCAAAATAATAGCCGCCGGAGGGATTCGAACCCTCGGCCTGCTGATTACGAATCAGCCGCTATACCGCTAAGCCACGACGGCGCATTGAAAAAAGAATGTAATGGCTTTAAGCAGAATTAGAATAGCAATTAAGAATTTAATTATTTCGCTCATTCAGTTAATATTTTGCGAGAAATAACATATTAAAGAATTTGCTTAAAAGGTTGTCTAATTTAATACCCTGGTGAAATCACATTTATTTTAAAACCAGATTAAATAACTCTTACTTCAATACAGGTATTATATTGATAGGGAGCATATGAGCGTACTACTCTTTTTTCCAGGACTTCGATTTGCCTCCCTGCTTTTAATGCTGCTTTTTTTATGAGCCCTATAGAGCTTTCGAAAAGGTCATTTTCAGGAGTTATTCCGTAATAATGAATAATTCCCTCAGATTTTGTTAAGAGAATTGCAGAATCAAGGAACTCATAAGCATTATGAGGAAGGTTCATAATTACATGATCTGCTGTGCCTGCAAAATTCTCTGCTTCTTCCCTTGCATCACCCTCTATTGCCAGAATATTTTCTACGGAATTTAATTTTATATTTTCTTTCAGGTAGTGTACGGCATCAGGATTTTTGTCAATTGCTATTACTTTTGAAGGCTTTTTGCTTTTTGCAAAGAGAATACTATAAGGGCCTACACCTGCAAACATATCAATAACAACATCTCCCTCTCTGATCCAGGTGAGAATTCTTGAACGTTCTGTAGAAAGACGGGGAGTAAAATATGCTTTCGCAAGATCAATTTTATAACGGCAGCCGTACTCTCGATGGATCGTTTCGGTTTTTGGCTCACCGGCTACGATCTCAAATTCCCTGACCCTGAATTCCCCGATCACAGGAGTTAGAGGCCTGAGTACAGTTCTAACATTTGGCTGGGTCTGAAGAAGAGCATTGGCAATTCTCAAGGCTTTTTCTTTGTCGAGGTCGTGATCTTCAAGAAGAGCAATATCTCCTATAACCTCATAAACCGGGTTAAACCCAAGCAAATCTTCAGGGACAGGTTTTTTTTGTTGAGGCTCGAAATTAAAATCAAGGAATTCAGCTTCTTCAGGCAAGGATTCTAATTCGGCCTGAGGGAGCTCTTTTAATTCTGTTATAAGCGGAAGATAAAGGAATTTTTCATCCGAAGCTATTTTTAGAGAGTTATCAAGAATATTAAGTTCGAGCAGGGTCTTCCTGAGAGATTCTCCTTTGTTTTTAGGAATTTTTATACATGGGCTTTTCATTAGAATTACCTGTCTTATAACCTGTGTTATAACCTGTTTTAATCCCTTCAAAATTATGTTGTTTATTTCTGCACTGAATGCCTACCTGTAAATTACCTGCCTGATTTAAGTTTAATCTTCTATTATTAATCTTTCTCAGGATAATTCAGTTCGCAAAATTAGCTTAAATACTCATTTTAGAAATAGAATTCAGAAATTTTGTTTCCAAATGAATCTTCATACCTTAATCCATATTAGAATAACACAAAAATAATAAACAAAATAATTTTTCTAAACTAACTAGTTCCAGGAACCTTTCTCCTGGGAAGGAAGAATTTAGAAAAGGGGGTTAAATATGGGGAATCTACTTAGAACAACTTCACTTCTACTGCAAATTAAGGCAATGTTTGCTTACATTCTAGGGTTTATTGCACTAAAAAAGGCTGATTTAAAGAAAGACGGCATAATCAAGCATGCGAGAATAAATAATGCAGGATACGTGCTAGGGTCTGTTTCTTTATTATACATGATGTACTCAGCAATAACTCTGATAATTTCAAAAAAAGCTCCTGCAATTATGTTCATTCACGGCACATTTGGAGCGATAGCAGTTGCCTTAAGTACTCTATTTGTAGCAAATAAATGGAAATGGAAAAGTATCAACCATATGAGGGCTTTTGTCGTTATATGGTTAATGGCTTTTAGCGGAGGCCTTTATCTATTTTCATTACTGAGTAAAAAGAAATAAGAGCAAAACAGGTGCACTATAGGTCCGAATAGATGCATGAGATTATTTATTAAACGTGGTCGTTTTTTTGACCTTAATAAATAATCATTATAAAGCATTTGAGCATAATTATGAATCAAGAGTAAAAAGATATCACCTTACAGTAACCTAAAAAAAAGGTATAATGACTGAAAAGCAATATTAAACGAGTCGAGAAATAGAATTGATAGAATAGAATTATTTGGAATTATTATTTGGATAACCTGTTTTTCAAAGAAGAGAGCATATCCTGCATCAGCCACGCAAAGATATTCGAAAATATGAAAAAAACTAAATCTACAAAAATAAAATAGAAAATAGACTAGCCTTTAAATTACAATATAAAAGTAAATTTAAAAGAGAAAAAAATGGATTAGAGAATAATCTCAATATCCAGCTCTTCTGCAAGTTCCTTATACCTGTTTCTGATGGTAACTTCTGTAACTCCTGCAACATCGGCAACTTCTCTCTGGGTTCTTCTTTCCCCACAGAGGATAGATGCAATATAAATTGCAGCAGCAGCAACCCCGGTAGGGCCTCTTCCGCTTGTGAGTTCTTTTTCGGAAGCCTGCCTCAGGATTTCAACGCTTTTAGACTGGACTTCTCCTTTCAGATTAAGGCCAGAGCAAAATCTAGGCACGTAATCGATTGGGGAAGTAGGCATGAGTTTTAATGCAAGTTCCCTGGAAATAAAACGGTAAGTTCTTCCGATTTCTTTTCGGCTTACCCTGGAAACTTCTTCGATTTCGTCAAGCGTTCTTGGGACACTGCACTGCCTGCATGCAGCATAAAGAGCAGCAGCAGCAACCCCTTCAATACTTCTTCCACGGATAAGGTTCTTGTCTACAGCTTTTCTGTAAACAACAGCTGCAGTTTCTCTAACCGTTCTTGGAAGACCCAGAGCCGACGCCATTCTGTCAAGTTCGGAAAGGGCAAAAGCAAGATTTCTTTCAGTTGCATTACTTACACGGATTCTACGCTGCCATTTTCTTAAACGATAGAGCTGGGCACGATTTTTCGAAGAGATGGACTTCCCGTAAGAGTCACGGTTCCTCCAGTCAATCATCGTGGAAAGCCCTTTATCATGAATTGTATATGTCATAGGCGCGCCCACACGGGAACGCTTCATACGCTGATCGTGATCGAAAGCTCGCCATTCAGGTCCTTCGTCCACAAAATCAGCATCGATGACGAGCCCACAGTCACCGCATACGAGCTCAGCCCGTTCATAATCGTGAACAAGGTTCCTGCTGCCACATTCCGGACACACGGCCTTTTCATTCTCAAAACTTTGCTCCTTTTGTTTTTCTTTGCGAGCTTTGATCATGGCACGTATTTTTTCTCTTTCAAGAGTGTCCGAGTAGCGAACTCTTTCGACTTCTACCATATCATATCACCTTATAACTTAGCATGACCCCTATGATTTTTTTCATCCAGAATCTGCACCGGGATAAAAACTCTATATATATAAAAAAGGGGATAAGAGATTTTACGGCTTTAACCACCACAAAATATATAAAGCAGTTACGCCAGGATTTATTAGAAAACTCTTATATATATTAAATTTCAGCGATCTCACCGAATATAAACTCTTTCATTGACCAGAACCCTGAGTTCTGAATCAGAAATTCGCTTGAAGCCCTTCACTAAAAAATATGGATGGTTTACAGGTCCAAAGACGCTAGCAATTGAACCAATCCGGTTTAAGGCCTTATCAACAACAACCGAATTTAATTTTGGAAGACTCCCTGAGGAATTATCGGATTTGATCTCATCCCCTCTGACTATCAGGTTTTTGACACCTGACCTGTGCAGCACTGTACCGAGTCGTTTCATATCAGCCACGAATAATAACACTATAGTTTATCTCAGGGCAAAAATACCCTGACTTTGAGCGAGTCAAACTGTCAGCCTTTAATAAGAGAAATGTTGTAGACTGAAAAGCATATGTAGTCTATGCTCATTATATATAAAGATATCGCAATACCTATATTATACAAAACTTTCAAGTAAAATTAAGGAGATAGTGTAAAATAGAGGGGAAAGTAATCCACAAGCTTATATATTAAATAAACATTGTTGGCAACAATCAGACATACAGTCTGACTCTATCCATTAACTCCGATTAATGATCTCGTTCCAGGGAGGAGACTCATTGTCCAAGTTCGTATATTTTTTTGGTAAGGATGTAACTGATGGTAAAAGTAGTATGAAAGACCTGCTCGGAGGTAAAGGTGCAAACCTTGCCGAGATGGCAAATCTTGGAATCCCGGTACCACCTGGGTTTACAATAACGACCGAAGTTTGTGTACTCTATTTAAAAGAAGGGAAATTCCCTGAAGAGGTACTCAAACAGGTGGATGAAGCAATTGATAAGCTCGAAAAATTAAACAATAAAAAACTTGGAGATCCAGAGGACCCTCTTCTTGTTTCTGTAAGATCTGGAGCCAGAGTATCCATGCCGGGGATGATGGATACCGTTCTTAATTTAGGGCTTACGGACAAATCCGTGGTCGGGCTTGCAAATAAAGTTCAAGATGAAAGATTTGCTTATGATTGTTACCGCAGATTTATTACCATGTTTGGAGATGTGGTAATGGGGATCGATTTTGAAAAATTCGAAACCCTGATAGAGGAAGAGAAAAAAGAAAAACAGGTAAAATCCGATGCTGATCTGGCTGCAGAATCTTTAAAAGATCTGACTCAGAAATTCAAGGAAGTAGTCAAGCGCGAAAAAGGAATTGACTTCCCCCAGGACCCGAAAGTTCAACTCCAGATGGCAATTAATGCTGTTTTTGAATCCTGGAATAATGCAAGGGCAATTACATACAGGAAGCTCAATGATATTGATGAAAGCTGGGGAACAGCAGTCAATGTTCAGACCATGGTTTATGGAAACAGAGGAAATACCTCAGGTACAGGTGTAGCCTTTACCAGAAACCCATCTACTGGAGAAAAGAAATTCTTTGGAGAATATCTTATCAATGCTCAGGGAGAAGATGTGGTTGCAGGTATCCGAACTCCGGACTTCATTGATACGCTCGAAAGTAAAATCCCTGAAGCATACAGACAACTTATTGATATCTGCCAGAAGCTTGAAGCTCATTTTAAAGATATGCAGGATATAGAGTTTACAATCCAGGAAGGAAAGCTCTACATGCTGCAGACAAGAACAGGAAAGCGGACAGCTGCAGCAACCGTTAAGATTGCAAATGACATGGTTGCAGAAGGGCTAATAGACAAAGAGACTGCAGTTACCAGAGTCAAAGCTGAGCACATCGACCTGCTTCTGCACCCCAGGATTGATCCCAAGGCAGCGCTTCGTGTAATTGCGAAGGGCTTGCCTGCATCGCCTGGCGCTGCTGTAGGAAAGGTAGTTTTTACTGCTGAAGATGCTGAAATGATGGCTGAGAAAGGAGAAAAAACAATTCTTGTCCGAACAGAAACCTCTCCTGAAGATATAGGAGGCATGGCAGCTTCCCAGGGTGTTCTTACTGTGCGCGGAGGAATGACTTCACACGCAGCCGTTGTTGGGAGAGGTATGGGTAAACCCTGTGTTGTAGGATGCGGAGAAATATCAATAGATATAAAAAGCAGTCTTTTCATAGTAAACGGGGTTGTAATCAATGAACACGATTATATCACGATTGATGGGAGTGCAGGTAGCGTCATTTTCGGAAAGGTAGATTTAATAGATGCCGAAATAAACGATGACTTAAAGAAGCTTCTTACTTGGGCCGATGAGATCAGAACCCTTGGGGTAAGAACAAATGCAGATAACCCTGCCGACGCGAGCCTAGCCCGCGAGCTTGGAGCAGAGGGCATAGGACTTTGTAGAACTGAACACATGTTCTTCGGCGAAGACAGGATTCCTGCAGTAAGGGAAATGATCATGGCCGAAGATGAACCCTCCAGGGAAAAAGCCCTTGCAAAACTGCTTCCAATGCAAAAAGCGGACTTCCTTGGAATTTTCCGCAGCATGGAAGGCCTTCCAGTAACTATAAGGCTGCTTGACCCACCACTACACGAATTCCTGCCTGATAAAG
>CAZFNE010000051.1:0-2771 GCA_964520335.1 uncultured Methanosarcinales archaeon
CTCATTCCTCGATGGTTATCAGTTTGGGGTCTCATTGGAGCCATATTGTATTTAGTTGCAGGCTTGTTCGCTATGTTCAGCTTAGATTTTGGTATCTTATTGGCTCCACTAGCTTTGCAAGAAATGGTTCTTGCTGTATGGCTGATAGTTAAAGGATTTAATCCAGCTTCAATCGCTCCCGAGTCTGTAAAACAGATATAAACTAGATAAAATGACCAACCTGACAAATCAGGAGAAATACTTATGAAGGCAATTATATGCACAAAATACGGTCCACCGGAGGTTCTTCGGGTGGCTGAGGCCGAAAAGCCTGTTCCCAGGGACAATGAAGTACTGATTAAGGTCTATGCAGCAAACGTGACTCCTCCAGACATCGCTTTTCGAAAGGGTAGCCCCTTCATTTCAAGATTCTTCACTGGTCTCCTTAAGCCGAAATTCATACCTGGGGATGAAATGGCCGGAGAAATTGAGGCTGCGGGCAAAGACGTAACGGGTTTCAAGAAAGGAGACAGGGTTTTCGGATCAGCAGGTACTACTTTTGGTGCACATGCAGAATATATATGCCTTCCCGAGGAAGCGGCTCTGATAATAAAACCGGCTAACGTGGGCTATGGGGAAGCCGTTGCAGTTTGCTATGCCGGTCTGACTGTACTGCCTTTCCTTCGAGACAAGGCAGGTATTAAGAGCAAGCAGAAGGTCCTCATCAATGGGGCTTCCGGATCCATAGGCACACTTGCGGTGCAACTTGCCAGATACTATGAGGCAGAAGTGACTGGCTTATGCAGTACAGCAAATCTGGAGCTTGTCAGATCGCTTGGCGCCGATAAAGTGATAGATTACACCAGAGAGGATTTCACCAAAAACAGCCAGACTTATGATATTATTTTTGATGTTGTGGCCAAAAGCTCATTTTCGCGATGTAAAAATGTACTGAAGCCAGGCGGGATCTACCTGACTACCTTCCCTTCACCGGGAATTATGCTGCAGGCATTCTGGACCTCGAAGTTTGGTAGCAAAAAAGCAGTTTTTATGGCCACGGGCCTAAGATCGGCAAGCGAAAAGGTGAAAGATCTACTCTTTCTCAAAGAGCTAACCGAGGCTGGAAAAATAAAACCGGTTATTGACAGACGCTATCCGCCGGAACAAATAGTTGAAGCTCACAGGTATGTCGAGAAAGGGCACAAGAAGGGAAGTGTAATTATAACTTTTGAAAGCACTGAAAGAACCTGATAGAAAAAACCTGACAAACTTCTTTGATAAATCCCCGATTGTGCTTGGCTGGCCCATGTTCAGAAAGTGTCTTTCTTTCCACGCTCGCGTTTTTCTGTATATAATTATACCGCATAAAATGTCAATACCAAGATCTCTTTATTTTTTAGTTTTTTGCGTAAAACTTAAGCCGCAAGAGCCCTAATTATCGGTTATGATCCTTAATCCTGAATCTGAAGTACTTGATATGCTTGCGAGAAGTATTCTCGTGGCGGCAAGAACTGCCCCAAAAGCCAAAGGTGTAGACGACATTGTAACCGCGCTTCTCGAAAAAGAAGAAATTGAAAAATTAGCTTCGACAATGGAGAAACTGGCAGATGAAAAAGGCGGAGGATTTGTTTTCCTGAAAAGGGATGCTACAAATCTCAGAAATTCAGGGGCTGCGGTTTTAATTGGCCTTAAAGCAAGTGGGGTTGCAGGTCTGGACTGCGGAGCCTGCGGGTTTAAAACCTGTGCGGAAATGCTGAAGCAGCAGAAGGTTGTAGTCGATTTTATCGGCCCTCAATGTACAATGAAACATATTGACCTTGGAATCGCTATTGGGGCAGCGGCTGCAAAAGCTAAGGATTTCTGCATCGATAACAGGATTATGTACTCAATGGGGGCAGCAGCAAGGGTTTCTGGCATGATTGATGCAGATATTATTTTTGGAATTCCTCTAAGTGTGACAGGGAAAAATATCTTTTTCGATAGGAAATGGCCGTGAGCAAGTAAAACTCAATTTTATGGGTATATATTCAATTATTCTTCTTTTTTAACTTTAGTTCTTTATTTTTTCTCTTCTTTTATTTCTTCCTTTTCTATTTCAATTCAGTTTAATTTAATTTCTGAAATTATTATAATTTTTAAATAAGTTTTTCTGTTTGTAAATTTAATACGTTTAGTCCAACAGAATAGGACAATATAATAACTAAAATAGAAGGCAAAATCGGAATAGGAGGAATAGTAAATGCCATGTATTGAGATTAAAATTATTGAAGGAGAGCTCTCCGATGAGGAGACTAAGGGCCTCATTTCAGACGTGACTGATGTTTTTGTCTCTTATCTGGGAGAAAATATGCGTAATTACATATGGGTCATAGTTCAGGAAATAAAAGACGGAAGATTTGGAGCGGGTGGACAGGCTTGCTGTTTGCAGGATATAAGAGCTATTCAAGCAGCTACGCCGGAAAAATAAGAATAAGTGTAAAGAGAAAAAAGATTATTTTTAAAAATCCTGAAAAAATATTTTTGAAGAAAATTTTGAGAGGAGCTTTATACTAAGCCCCTTCTCCTTTCACTTCTGTATTCTTCAAAAAGGCTCTGCAATTCATCTTCCTTGGCCCTGCGATGCCTTTTTTCGGCTTCTTTTTCCCAGGCAGCAATTGAAGCTTTAAGGCCTTCAGGTTCTGCCATTGCAAAATCTTCTGCCCTTTCTAGCGCGATATCTCTTAAAACCGGAACATCACCTTTAAAGAAAGTTTCTTCGGCTGCGTGTGAAATATCTTCTGGAATAAGAACTG
>CAZFNE010000051.1:2871-14370 GCA_964520335.1 uncultured Methanosarcinales archaeon
CCTTTAAAGAAAGTTTCTTCGGCTGCGTGTGAAATATCTTCTGGAATAAGAACTGCTCGAACCCTGGCTTCTACAAGGATCTGGGCAGTTGCAGCTCCGCCTCCGCTTGGGTTTTCAAGAAAAACAACGTCTCCTGCTTTGAGCCCGTATTTTTCTTTTGTTTCGGCAATGGATTCTTTTGTAAAGGCGGCAATGACTTTTACAGGGGTGCCTTCACCCCTCACTTCCATTTTCTGGATTTTCCTGAGCTTATTGCTCCTGCGCCTGAGTTCTTTTACGGTTCTGCTTTTGTGGCTGAGTTCTTTTTTAAGGCTTTCGATGGTTTCGTCTTTATTTTGAATTTCTTTTGATTTTCTTACTTCGGCGTAGGCTTCTTTTTTGAAGTTCCTGATTCTTGTCTCAAGCTTGGAGATTTTCCTGTCTTTGGCATGCAGTTCTACTTTTAATTCGTCGAGATATTCCTGCAGGTTCTGGATCTGTTCCCCCTGTCTGTGGATAGTTTCCCGAAGCTTTAAAAGGGACTCATCTACAGGTCTGTCATCAGGCTTTTCTATCTGGGCTGCAATTCTAGGCTTTTCAGGCATCTGGGCTGCTTTTACTTTTTCGATTGCAGCTTCTATTGAATCTCCGCGGATTACTTGCAGCTTTATCAGCTCAAGATCCAGGGCTTCAGGAGCTTTCTTTTCGATCCTAGTAAAGATGTTTTTGTAGCTTCTATAAGTAAGAAGGGCTGCGGTCAAAGCGTCCCTTTCGTGGTCATTTGAATAGCCGAATTGTTTTCCAAGGGAAATTTTTTCTTCGGCAGAGACTTCGATTCCAGGGCTTGCAGGGACTGCATTAAAGCTCCGCCTGATTTTTTCTACCGAGCCTGGCATTGGGGTTACATCACTGGCTATAACTGCAGGTTTTCCGTATTCCGCAATAAGCTTGACTACCTCATCGGGTGCAATTCCCCTGAAGCTTTTCAAGTAAAGGAGGTCTCCATCAAGGGAAAGGATGGCTATGCCTACGGTTGTGCCAGGATCAAGCCCTACGATTGTGAATTTTCTTTTCGGGTTCTTTTGTTTCAGCGGCACATAACGGATTTTGTCCCGTTCTACACTTCTCACGGTTACCTGAGCATCATTGCTTGCCATTGGATGTATTGGTATCTCCCCACGCTTTGCATAAACCGTAAATTCAGACCTGACATAGCCTCCAAACCCTTTTACGTTTACGGCTTCAAATCTGATTCCTTTTTCCCGGGAAAGATCTTTAAGAGCGTTTTCAATCTCCCTGCTCCGCTGCAGGACTGCTCCGTGCACTTTCCTCCGGTATCTATTCTGGCTCCAGCCTCCTCTCCCAAGCGAACGGGCTCTACTGACCTTTATTTTTGTAATATCTTCAAAAAGGGAAACTTCGTGTCCCACCCCAAGGTCTGCAAGTTTGGCGCAGGCTTCAGCTTCAGCATTGGGATTTTCGGGATCAAAAGAAAACCCGTATTTTTTAGCGATCCGGACAAGGGGTTCAGGGTGCAGCCCGCCTGTTACCTGAACCAGCTTGACGCCATCAGGCAGGCGTTCCATAATGGATAGGAGTTCGCTCCGGTCAGCAGCGAGTTCGAAAATATTATCAACAGCTATTATCTCCGGCCTTTCCTTCTGGATCAAATTCAGGATTTTCTGGCGGCGGAGCATACTTTGATGAGAAATTTCCCCGTCTTTAAGGATAGCAAGAGCATACCTTGGAAGCTCTTTTGCCCGGGGGGAACCGCGGGCAATGTCAATTCCATAAATAATCCTATTTTGCATGAGCACCTTTATTTTATTCTTTGTAGAATATATATTTAACTGTACTCGTTTTTCTTACTTAAATTTATTTTCTGATGTTTAGAAAATATTAGCGATCAATGACTGATAATTAGTACTCAGATCTTTGTACTATGAGATATTGTTCTTTTTATATTATTTTCAGGTCTTTTTTTGGAATTCAAAAGGTTATTTTTGCAATTCTCTTTCATATGATCTCCAGATATCCCATTTCCTTATTTATTTTTTGAACTCAATAACTCAATTGATTATAAAGAAATAATCCTGAAGTTAAATTTGAAAATTATAGACTTATTGTATTCCTGTTTTGAAAATAAAATAGTAGATAAAATCAGAAATTAAAGTAAGTTAACGGAATTAGATAAGAAAAATAAGATTTTTTCTTATCTTCCTTCTTAATTTTATCCATTTAATATGGGTTTTATAATAATATATTTATATTTATTAATTTTTATAATTCTTGTCATCTTTAATTTTATAAGTTTTAATTATTTCATATTGGTACAGAAATTCAGTACTAAAGGTCCCTAGTTTCTAGATTCCCTAATTTCCTAGGAGTTTTAAATTACTTTATTAAGTCATTTATTTAGTCATTTATTTAGTCATTTTTTCTCAATTGATTTCTCTTCTTTTTCTATATTTGTTTCCTTATTTGAATAGTTTTTTGAGTTACTCCCAGACAAGTTTTCGGCTTCTTTTTCAGTTAGGTTTTCGCTTATTTTTCCTGAATCCACCGTTTTATCATCTTTGGGAATTGAGATTTTAATAATGCTGCTGAAATTTGCATCAGGAAAGATCTGCTGTTTTAAATCCCCGGCAGATAAATTAGATACCAGGGGCAAAGAATCGGTGACGTTTGATTCGTTGTATTTTTCATCTGCAAAACCATCTTTATTCTCATCTGGTGCTGTTTCTGAAAAACCTTTTCCATCCGTCGCTGCCCAGAAATTCCCCCCAAGGTAAGGCCCGCCGACAACATTTATGTAGGAAGTCTTTTTTGTATTCCAGGTATTTTTAGTGTTTTTAATATCTGCATTCAGGTTGTTATTGAAATAATTGTTAAAAACAGTATTATTATCACAGGCTGGACACATCGAAAGGCCTGTAACAATATTTGAGATTAAAATATTCCCATAGAAAACGTTAAAGTCCGAAGAGTTCTGGTGAATTCCCCAGAGGTTTTTGTTAATAGTATTTCCGGCAACTATATTATAATTCGAATGGGAAATCCACATCCCATATCTCATATTTCCTGAAAAATCATTGCCTGTCATTACGCTTATGTTTGAGTTTGCCAGGTAAATTCCCATATCATTTTTATTTATTGAATTATTCTTGATTGAATTACTGCTTGAATTTATAAAGTATAACCCGTTTCCAAGATTCGAGCTTGCCGAATTTTTCGTTAGGTTATTGTAATTGCAGTTGTTTTCAAGAATAATTCCATGAGTGTTTGAATCTGCGCTGTTATTCACAATAATATTATTTTCAGAATGCACAAGCTGAATTCCGTACCTTTCATTTGAATTCATTTTATTATTCGAGATTGTATTATTTCTCGAATTACTCATATACAGGCCAAGCCAGTTTTCTGAAAAATCATTATTTTCTATAGTACAGCGATTGCATCCGGCTAAATGAATTCCAGTTACTCCTTTATGCTCGCCTGTCCAGACTTTAAATCCTTCTATTGTGACGTTATCAGCACGTACATAAAAACCACTTGTATCCGGACCTGTTGCAATTATAGTCGTATTTGCAGGGATTAAGGAGTCCGATCTAATGACGATATCCGAAGTAGTAACCATAAGTTTCTCGGTATAATTTCCAGGTGCTACAATTATAGTATCGCCTGAAGTTGAATTGTTAAGCGCGCCCTGTATGGATCCCCCCGGGTTGACAAAAAGCTCGACAGCAGTACAGGTAAATGTATTTACAGAAAAAATAAGAAGAGCTATCACTAAAGCGGTAAATCTGTTTATTTATATCCCTCACGCCCAATAATAATTATTACTTATCTTTATATTAATAAATAAGAATTTAATGTTTTAAATATATGAATATATTGAATTACACTAATATCAAAATACAGAAATAAAAATATAAAGTAAATACTGCCCATTAGGTAAGTTTCTCAAATAAAAAAAATAGTTTTTCCTTTGCAAAGTTTATAATTGACTTTCCCTATTATATACTAAAGTATACTAAAATATATACTAAATTCATCTTAGAATAAGACATATAAAAATAAGAGTAGAAAATTTAGTTCTTAAAGCATTTGACTTTTATTTAAGCTCTCCCCCAGAAGTTTTTTCAAGAATTATTTTCTTTAGAGTCTCCGGCATTAAACCTTTCTTTGTAATTGTTTCTTGCAGGTTTCTCTTCTTCTATATCGTCTGATTCAAATTCTTCAGCTTCAAAAGGTTCAGCTTCGAATTCTTCAACCTCAACATCTTCCTCATTAAGATTCTCTAACTCAAAGACCTCGTTTTCAGGGTTCTTTCCAAATTTTCCTTCAAAATTATTTTCTTCAGGTTTCTCCTCTCCATATACATCCCTGAACTCTTCGAAATCCTCGTCTTCAACGTCCCATTCTTCTGAGATTCTTTCGCTTTTACTTCCCTTGCTTTCTTTTTTAATCTCATCCAGTGTCTCATTTATTTCTCTTTTAATCCCATATTTGCGGTAGAAATGGGTCAGGATATTCGAAACATCCCTTTCTAAGATTTCGTCAGCATGAGGATGCTCAAGCGTGATATACTGAGGCCAATCAATAAGCTGGACTCCGTCTTCGGAAGCAAAGATATTATATTCGCTTAAATCTGCATGTATAATTCCCATAGAATAGGTAATTGCTACCTGCTTGAGGATTTCCTCCAGATACCACTCAGGGTCAAGCAGTTTTGTTTTTGAAAGCAGGCTTCCTTTTGCAAGCTCCATAACTATAGCATGCCTGTTCTGGTCATAGGGTCTTGGGATTGAAACTTTCGGGTAGAGAGTGGCCATTATTTTGTATTCCCTCTGAGCAGCAAGCCTGGCTGCATAAATCCAGGAAAAATGCTCTCTTTCTCCAAGGTGTTCGCGTACGCGCTTTATTTGCTTAAAACTCGTCCTTCCTTCCCTGTGGAACTTTATTATAACAGGAATGAGTTCCCCAAGCCCAAGCTCAGGCTGCCGGATAGCTTCAAAAATAACTGATTCTTTCCCTACCCCGATTTCATCCCCGATTGCAGTAATGGTTTTTCGTTTCACAAAAGTGTTTAAGGCAAGGGCATCGTATCCTTCAAAATAAATCTGAAAACCTTCATAGGGCTGGGTATTTCGGACAACAAGCTTGTCCCGAACAAGCTTCTTCAGCCTGTATTCCAGCTTATCAACAGGCAATTTAGTATACTTATTCAGCTCTTCAAGAGGCACCCATTCAAAATGTTTCATTCCGGTTTCGATTCCAGTCAGGATCCTGAAATCCTTGGAATTAAGGTCCTTAAAAACCCTCAACGTGTCGTCAATCATTCAGTTATTACTATAACCTTCGATATTTAAATAATAACGCCTGCCTGAATTTATTTACGCTCTGTAACTCTGAAACTTTCTATTCCTTTTTAATCTGTCTTTTAAAATGCAGTTTTAAGCGTAAATTCAAATAGACTTTTCTGGTGATCAGTTAATAGATAAATATTAAGTCTATATCGATTCTATCTGAGTCCTAAAAAAGAGATTTCTGATTCTAATATCCGAAACAGCTGATAAAATATTTGACCATTAAAAGGATAACCAACAAAAGTTACCCGAAAGCTTTTAATGATTTTTAATAATGCAGGTCGTCGGATATGCTCTTTAAAAAAATTGAATAGGCTCTTTATAAAAAAACCATGGCGCTGTAATATTAAAATTATGGATAATTATATAAAACCTGAAAAGTGAGCAATCGCATAGGTTAAACATACAAATGAAGCCCTGGTTATATATTACAATTAAATTAAATTAAATTAAATTAAATCGGGACTTCTTATGTGTAGTGTGTTGTTTATATTGGTTATATGTGTACAACAAAAGGACTAGCAGCGAAAATCGATTTATTTTAATTATTTTGCGCGTCCATATTTTATGTATGGTTTTTATACAGGCGTCTATAAGATACTCTATCAACTCAATGGTCTAGATAATTTAATGATTCGTAGGATATTCTGAAAGCCCTATCATCAAAGTCAATCTGCGGCTGACCTCATTTTAAATTTCTTACTTTGAAGGGGTGGGGTAGCCCTGTTTACTCAATATTTTTAACTTTTTGACTACAGAAATTGTTGCCTGAGCTTCTTCATAAATTTTCTCTTCATAATAACCTATGATCTTGTCAATAGGGGCTGAAAGAGAATAAATCTTCATTGGCCGTCCTTTGCCAGGTTTTTTTTCTGAACGCACACTTATCCAGGCCTGGGTTTGCATTACCCTCATTACTAGGCTGACTTCTGGCTGTCTCAATCCAGTGCTTATTTCAATCTGTTGAGACGAAGCTTCGCCTACATTCATGAGATATGTCAGAGTTGTAGCGGCATTTCTCGATATTCCTAGATTATTTAATGCTTTAATAAAAATATAGTCATTTTCGTCAAGCATTTTTACTTCAGAGTCTTTCATAATAATCCCTTGATATTTTTACTTTTATAGATATTTCCAGGTTTGAAAGATATTTTTATAATTAATCATATAGATGATGATACCTTATAAACTTTTTCAAAATATATTTCCTCATATAATAAACAATAAGAGACAATACAAAACACTTTTTTGATAGCTTGAAGAAAATAAAGATATTTTTCATTTAATATTTCTTAGTTATTGTATAAAATCTTTTAAAACGTTTGACTAACTCCGACCCAAGGTTTGCAGAAGAATAAAAGCTCGGTTCGGGTATTTGATAAACCGGACTTCGCAAGAAGATTAAGAAAACTAGTAAAAATCTAATAAGAATAGGAGTAGAATTTCTGCAGGGTCCGATATTGAAGTAATCCGGGTAGGATTTTGGGATGTCTATTTTACACTTCCTCGAAAGCATATAATTAGCTGTATATCATCTATAAGCAGAGCATTCAAAAATCTGTCTAAGAGGGTAGGTTTTGTCTGGAAAGACTGGACTTAGTAATATGTTTTTTATTAAGTTTTTTATCAGGTCATGAAGATTCGCAAGAAATAAATAAAGAGAGATTTTTTTCAAATTATCATTTTGGATAACTTGAAAATATAGGCATAAAGTAGATCACTTAAAGTTAGTAAAGAAAAGATAATGTAAATCATATAAGAATTTTAAAAAAAGTATTTTAACCTCATTTTTTACTTAACTTTGTTTTTTCTTTTTCGCATTCCATTCCATTAAAGCTTTTTCAATAGAGATTAAAGTAAACATCGTCGTATTGAATATCTCATCTGGATGCTGCGGTATCCAGTTGATTTCATCGAGAACGTCTCTTGGGAGCCTGACAATATCGTTTAAATCTTCTCCCATCTTCATGAAATATTCGTTATATTGTGATCCATACCTGCTGCCCTTACATGCAGTAATGGAAATATACTGAGTAAATGAACCGTCATTCATGAGATCTCTTGAATATCTGTACCTGATCTCCTCAATGCATTCCGAGTAATCGTTATGCAGTCTTCTGACTGTATCTGGAATTGATTCTCCATCTTTTTGCAAAGCTTTCAGGTCTGAAAATACACTTTTTGAGAGTCGGATAGTTTTATACTGCTGCACACTACTACATATGTAGTTAGTGTATAAATAAATTAATATGAGATATGGAGACTCTTTAGGAATATTTTCTTCGTCCTGTTAGAACAATTTTACCTATTGTTTAATTCCGAACTCCCTGAAAGCTTTAAACGAAAATACGACACTCATGAAATAGTAAGGGGACTGATAACATTAATTATGTCCAAACAGAAACTATTTTATTGCCTGGTTTAAGATTTTATAAATCTTATTACATGTTTTGTTATTGTAGACGGTAGAAATAGAAAAACAATAGGAATTATCAAAGAGTGAATAAATATGTTATTCTGATAATGCACATGTTATTCTGATAATGCTTTATTATAAGAGGTAGGGGAGGTTATGATTTTGACAGCCAATGAGAAAGAAATGAGGATTAAGATAATTAAAGCTGGTCCATATCGGGTTACAGGTGGAGTGCCGCTTTTCGAACAGGTAATCGTCACCGATAACGCTGGCCATACCAGAGAATTAATTGATATGAAGGAATACCCGCAGAAGGATACGTATATTTTGTGCCGCTGCGGGTCATCCAAAAACAAGCCCTTCTGTGATGGGACTCACCGCAAGGTCGGTTTTGAGGGGAGTGAAACAGCCAGCAGAAAGCCTTACCTGGAAAAAGCGGAAACATTTGAAGGTCCTGATTTAAAACTCACTGATGTCTACGAACTCTGCGACCATTCCCGTTTTTGCCAGCGGTCTGGCGGGATAAGGAATCTCATACAAAAATCAGACGACCCAGAAGCTCGACAAGCCGCCATAGAGGAAGCTATGATCTGCCCATCGGGAAGGCTGGTCTTATGGGATAAGAAGACAGGCAAGCCTTTTGAAAAAGAATTTGAGCCTTCTATTGTACTGGTTCATGACAAACAAAAAGGCTGTGAAGGCCCCCTTTGGGTTCGAGGCGGTATTCCCATCGAATCTGCAGATGGCAGCATGTACGAATCCCGGAATAGAGTAACTCTCTGCCGCTGCGGGAAATCGGAGAATAAGCCCTACTGTGATGGAAGCCACTGGATGAACAGCCAACAGAAGCTTGAGTTCAGGAAGAAATGGGGCCTAGAATGATTTTTTCGTTGATTTGTGAAATTGTTAATTTGAGGAAATAATTCCTGCGAAAATTATAATTCTTTATAATAATCAGGCAATCCAGAACTAAAATGAAAGAAATCAATTAACGATTGCGATTCCTTTGTAAAAATAGGGAATTCGAAGGTAACCTTCTTTATTTCCTTCTCTATTTTAAAATTCCTTATTACATTTCCCTACTACTTTACAATTTTATAATATCCTCGAACTCCACTTGTTGAAAACATATATGTTACGATAAGGCAAGGTCGAAACGATCAAGGTTCATTACCTTGGCCCAGGCTGCCACAAAGTCCTGGACAAACTTTTTCTGTGCATCCTCGCTTCCATAGACCTCGGCCAGAGCTCGGAGCTGAGAATTCGAACCGAAAATGAGATCGACACGTGTACCAGTCCAATTGACCTCGCCTGTCTTGCGGTCATAACCTTCAAAAACGTCTTTAGCATCTGTCACCGCCTTCCACTCTGCGCTCATGTCCAGCAGGTTCACAAAGAAGTCATTGGTTAACACTTCCGGCTTCTGGGTAAAAACGCCATGCTGGGTATTTCCGAAGTTTGTATTCAGCACGCGCAGGCCGCCTATGAGCACAGTCATTTCTGGTGCGGTCAGCGTCAGCAATTGAGCCTTATCAACAAGCAACTCTTCGGCAGATATGGGGTATCGGGCCTTGAGATAATTGCGAAAACCATCTGCAATCGGTTCGAGTAATGCGAAGGATACTACATCGGTCTGCTCCTGCAAAGCATCCATACGCCCAGGCGAGAAGGGAACCGTTACTTCGTAACCAGCATTTTTCGCAGCTTGCTCGACGCCTGCACATCCAGCCAAAACGATCAGGTCAGCAAGCGAGATTTTCTTGCCCCCAGATGCCGTGCTGTTGAACTCACTCTGGATCCCTTCAAGAATATTCAGCACTTTTGAAAGTTCAGCCGGCTGGTTGACTTCCCAATCCTTCTGAGGAGCGAGGCGAATTCTTGCGCCGTTTGCACCACCACGCTTGTCAGAGCCACGGAAAGTGGACGCTGATGCCCAGGCAGTCGAAACCAGTTGTGAAATCGTCAGCCCTGAAGAAAGGATCCTTGTCTTGAGAGAGGCAATGTCTTTCTCATCGATCAATTTGTGATTGACTGGGGGGATGGTGTCTTGCCAGATGAGCTCTTCGGAAGGAACCTCCGGGCCTAGATAGCGTGCCCGAGGGCCCAGGTCACGGTGAGTCAGTTTGAACCACGCACGCGCAAATGCATCCGCTAATTGATCAGGGTGTTCGTAGAACCGCCTTGAAATCTTTTCGTAAGCAGGATCAAACCTCAAAGAAAGGTCAGTGGTCAGCATACTTGGTGCGTGACGCCTGGACGGGTCATGTGCATCCGGAATTGTGCCTGCACCTGCACCACCCTTTGGTTGCCATTGATATGCACCTGCCGGGCTCTTCGTTAATTCCCATTCGTAACTGAACAGGATTCTGAAGAAATTATTACTCCACTTTGTTGGCGTGTTGGTCCAGGTGACCTCAAGACCACTGGTAATTGCGTCACAGCCTTTGCCCGTACCGAAGCTGCACTTCCAACCAATACCCTGTTCCTCGATACTGGCAGCTTCAGGTTCAGGCCCGACATGGGACGCAGGCCCGGCACCATGGGCTTTACCAAAGGCGTGCCCACCAGCAATTAGTGCAACCGTCTCTTCGTCATTCATGGACATGCGAGCAAAAACCTCACGGATATCCCTGGCCGCTGCAATCGGATCCGGGTTGCCATTAGGGCCTTCTGGATTGACATAGATCAGCCCCATCTGCACGGCAGCGAGCGAATTTTCAAGATCCCGGTCGCCAGAATAACGTTTATCACCCAGCCAGACATCCTCAGAACCCCAATAAACGTCCTGATCCGGCTCCCAGACATCCTCGCGACCGCCTCCAAAACCAAATGTTTTGAATCCCATTGTTTCCAGGGCGACGTTTCCCGCAAGAATCATGAGGTCGGCCCATGAAATCTTCTGGCCATATTTCTGCTTGATCGGCCAAAGCAGGCGCCGAGCCTTGTCCAGGTTACAGTTGTCCGGCCAACTGTTGAGTGGCGCAAAGCGCTGCTGACCCCTGCCTCCGCCGCCACGGCCATCAAAGGCGCGATAGGTTCCGGCGCTGTGCCACGCCATACGAATGAACAAAGGGCCATAGTGGCCGAAGTCTGCCGGCCACCAGTCCTGCGAATCGGTCATTAGTGCCGCAAGATCTTTCTTTACAGTCTCAAGATCGAGATTCTTGAACTCTTTTGCATAGTTGAAGTCTTCACCCATTGGGTTGGACTTGGAGGAATGCTGGTGCAGGATTTCGAGCTTCAACTGGTTTGGCCACCAGTCTCTGTTCGAGATACCTCTACCTGTTTCTTGTTTTTTTGCTCTGTCTGTTGCAGAGTTCTTTAAGTCGTCAGTCATAACGTTACCAACCATTGATTAAAAATCCAGACTAGATCTAGTTTGCAATATCTTCAATCCTGTCCCTCCTGGGAGCTCGAGGTTGACAGCCAGAGGGCTTATTTTCAGTCCGCTTTTAAAGAACTTGAAAATTCTTACAAGCTATTTTGTTATGTCCAGTTTTTCATCTTTAAGGTATGAACAATATAAGTTTCTTAATATATTCTTGGTAATACAGCTAAAATAAAGTCCATCCTCTATTCTTTCATTCCGTCATCCTGTTGTGGAATTTGCCTTTCAAATCCTGAAAATTCTTTCTTCAGGTTTTAAGACTCCGATTCTAGCTATATTTCCCCCTTTAGTAATTACTAATAGTTTACTATGCTTGAAGAAGTTATTCCGGTTCAATATTTAACTAT
>CAZFNE010000052.1:0-14157 GCA_964520335.1 uncultured Methanosarcinales archaeon
TTTTCCTCAGAACGAGGAAAAATTAGTATTATAAGAGCTACCTCAATAGTTACAAAATTTCTTTAATTAATTTTCCAAAACTGACTTCTGCATGGCTATTAATTAGCTAATCCTAATTTATTATAAATGCCCATTACGGATATTCTTTTATCCAGAATGTAAATAGTTACTTATAAATTGTAATATAAACCATTTATACAATATTGGTTATGCATATTTTAAACATGAAATTACTGAATATTCAAAGCACTTAATGATTTTGGGGTAGGAAAATGAAGAAACTATACAGATCAAAAAATAACAAGATTATTGCAGGAGTATGCGGCGGCATAGGCGAGTATTTTAATATCGATCCAACAATTATAAGGTTACTATGGCTGCTTATTTCTATAACAGGCGGAGGCCTTGTTGCTTATATCATAGCCTGGATTATAATTCCTAAGGAACCTTAAAAACAAAATAGAGACTTTACAAAACCTCTAGGTCAAAATAAAGCCTGGATTATAATTCCTAAAGAACCTTAAAAACCCTGATTCCCTATTTCGGCCTTTCGTAGTGGGCAATTAATTTAAAAATAGCATTTCCCGAAACAATTTCGGGAATCCTGATTTTACTGATAATTTGCGGACCTTTAATTCTCAAATCACTTGAATTTTACTGGTTAAAGAGCTGATCTATAAACCATTGCGGGTCGAATTTTTTCAAATCTTCGTAGCGCTGGCCTGTGCCGAAGAAGAGGATAGGCTTTCCTGTAATATATGCAATGGATATTGCAGCTCCTCCTTTGGCGTCGGCATCAATCTTTGTCAGAATGGACCCATCAATCGGGACGGCTTCATTAAACTGCGCAGCCCTTTCTACAGCATCATTTCCGGCTACTGCTTCATCTACAAAGATTATGAGGTCCGGAGTGCTTATCCTGCAGATTTTCTCCATCTGGGCCATAAGGTTAAGATTTGTGTGCATACGGCCTGCTGTATCCGAAAGCACAAAATCGATTTTGTGGCTTTTTGCATACTGGACAGCATCATAGATAACGGCTGCAGGATCAGCTCCAGCTTGATGCTTTATCATTTTTACTCCTAACCGGTCTGCATGGATTCCAAGCTGGTCAATAGCTCCAGCTCTGAAAGTATCTCCTGCAGCCAGGATAACCGAATACCCTGATTTTAGTAACCTGTGAGTCATTTTTGCAATCGATGTGGTTTTTCCTGTCCCATTAATTCCGACAAACACGATATGGACAGGCCTGTCTATCTCCTTTATACGCTCATCGAAATCATAGAAATTGGCGGATACCACATCCGAGACCGCTTTTTTTAACGCAGCTTCTACTATATCTCCGGTGTTACTGCCTATACGCTTCGTAGTGCCTACAAGCTGGTTTTTCACAGATTCAACAATTGCTTCTGAAACCGAGAGGGCAAGATCGCTTTCCAGTAGACCCATTTCAAGTTCCCAGAGAGGTTCTTCCAGATCTTTGCTGTCCAGATAAACTTCCCTGTGAAAAAGGGCTTTTGCTTTCTGGGTAAAGCCAACCTTTGTAGAAACCTTTTTGAAAAAGGATTTTTTTTCCGGTTCAGGTGGTTTTTCTTCTTCAGGTTTAATCTCTACTGCTTTCTTTCTTTCTTCGAGCTTTCTTTTGTATTCTGCTTTTTTCCGCTCTTCTATCTCAGCGCGAGAAAGAACTTGTATAGGCGCAGCTTTTACATTCTCCTTTACAGGCTCTGGTTCAACAGTTTCAATTTCGGGACTTCTCTTGGGGGTTTCTTCTGCTTCTAAGGGCTCTTCGATTTCTTCTATCTCTTCTTTCTCAAAACCAGGTTCGATTTCAGGCTCAAAATCCTCTTCCTCTTCAGGCAAGGGTTCAGCTACAGGCTCAACTTCTACTGCCTTATCATCAATAGTTTTGCTAAGAGACTTTTTAAAATTCCCAAGTTTCTCTTTTAATTTGTTGAACACAGGACCATCCCAAAAAATTGAGTAAAAATAGGTAGCTAATTAAATTAAAAGTTGTGTTAAATAAAGTTTTAAACCAGGCTTTTTAGACCTGGTTTTAGGCTTGCTCAGGCTGCTGAAGTTTTGCAGCTTCAGCCTCAATGGCCTGCATACCCTGTACAAGTTTAGTCAGCGAAGCGTTCATCTGCTCAAGGATCTTGGTAAGCTCCTCTTTGCGATGGTTCAGAGTCTTAATAGCTTCTTCTGCTGTTTTTTCTGCGCTGAACCCCGCTCCGAGGTTTACAATTATCCTGTCTGCATTTTTTACTTCGGCGTGGATATATGAGCCAAACCCTACAGGAACCATTGTTTCAGGGGACCTGCCTTCAGCTGAGGCAGTCTTTAACTCATTTATAGTTACTATTGTCTGGTCGCAGTTCGAAATGGAAGCCTGAACCACACTCATTTCCTGCCTCATAGCGTCAGCCTGTCTCTGGAACTCCTGATACCTGGCTGCAAGGTTTCTGACACTTTCACTGACTTCTGCCATATCCTTCACTCCTCGGCAATACTTTCTATCTGGATCTGGCTTCTTTTAATCCCGTGCTTACTTCCGAAGACAGAATATACCTTATCAGTTGCATTCTTCTCATTCTGGCTTTCGATATTCTTTGTGAATTTTTCCCAGGTATTTCCTGCTTTAAATTTGCCTTTAACAACGAAATTCTTCATCTTGGTCACCTTTGCCGTAGCTTTGTTCTGAACAGGTGGAATCAATTTACTTTATAAATCCAAGGGCCTCTTCAATTCTCCCAAGCTCAGGACCTGTCGTATCAGAACCTGCTAAATAGTTCTTTGAGTTTGCAAGCAAGCCTGAACCAAGCATCTGGGTCCCAAAATTTGTAGTGCCTATATTTACTGAGAGTCCAAAGATCTCTTCAAGCATTTCCCTTTCTGAGGCTGTTACTTTAGGGTGTACCATAAGTCCTTCATTGGTGACAACGCCTGCCATTCCCACATTTTTTATTCCAGCGATCGTTCCTTTATAAACTTCCACTTTAAGGGTTCTGGCAATTGTTTCAAGAGCTTTGTCTGAAAGTTCAGGGTGCACAAGTGCGGTAGAATCATTTGCAAGTACGATGTTTCCTACTGCATTCAGTTTATCGGGGAGGATTTCTACCTGAGTCCCTAGTAGTTTTTTAAGTTCTGCGGTGTCGGTTCCGTGCGAAAAAAGAAAACCGTTTGAATTCCCTCTGGAAAGAGCTCCCACAACCACGCTTCCGTTTACAAGAGTTTCAATTACTCTGACACCAAGGGCATCCTCAAGTAGGGCAATTACCTCAGGTTGTGTTCTCGTAGGAACGAGAGCAAGATCTTCGGTACAGGTTGCAAAGACCCCGATTATAGGGGTATCGTAAATGTCCACTGTTCGTATCATATTCTCTGAGACTTCGCGTTTGCTAATATATCTTACTGGGCGAGTTCTGCCTGAACCTCACCGTCTGCGAATTTTACAGCTCTGACCCTGATGGAGAGAGGAGGTTTCTCACAGCCTTTTTCCCAAAGGCGTTCGTTAATTGATTTGTCCAGCTTAACCTGTGTAGCCTCAACTTTCATGTGCCTTACAAGAAAGCCTTTGACTTCAGTAACAGCTTTATTGGCTCTTTTCCATGAAGGTACTTTCTTTACGTCCCTGAGGGGAATAGTATATATTTGTTCTTTGACCATGTCGTCTGCCATTTTTCCCACCTTCCTCGCTTACTTCACATCCAGGCTTCTTCTTCTCCAGTGCCTGCGCCTGGGATGACTTACAACCTTCCGGTTAGTTTTAACAATAACCCACACTGGAACGCGTGTGTTCTGTTTGTGCGCCTTTGCAAGACGCTTCTTCTGTCCTTTCATATTATGACTCAAGTGGATCACACCTGTAAATTTGAATGATTTAATTCAGATAATTAAATTTTAATTATTCCAGATTTGTTATAGATTATATCCAATGATCGTGATTTCCGTCCGACTCCAAATGGCTGTAGTTCGGCCAACCAGGTTAATGCAACTTGTAAATGACAGCTTTTAAACTGCTTCTGGTAAATTCCATGAGAGCTTTGATTAATCTGAAGCGGTATAAGGGTTGAATATAACTCGATTATTGTATAAATCTTTATTCTAGAATTTCCCTTTTTAATTTCTCTTTCGGAAAACTCTTTGCATCCGGGTCCCTTTTCAGATCATTTCTTTTCTTGATAGTACACGGGATTGAATATGTGTAGGAAATAGTTCTTTTATTTTTTGTTCCCCGTGTCTCTGCCTGATCAATTCCCTGAGTTCGGTTTCATAATCTGCCTTTAAAAGTTTTTCACTTGGGCCTTCTTCAATTATTAAGTACTGCTCAACAAGGCCGCTTACAGTTTTTTTACCGTAGCCTTTCAAAGGGCAGAGATATTGAATTCCTAAGCGGTCTTCAAGGCTTCTTATCTGTGAAATCGAAAGTACAGGAACCCTGTCATCCCTTCTGGTCCCGTCAGCAATCAAAGTTACTTCAGGCTCTAAAGCGAGAGTTTCAACAGCTTTTTCATGGATATAATTAATAGCCTGCTTTGGAAAGCCGTCAATTAGTATTTTCTTGTATGCCTCTTCCAGGATTTTAGGTTCTAGAGATATAACCCTGTTCGGAAACCGCAGTTCTTTTGCAATTTTTGCGGCTATCTCCCAGCTCGGCAGTATCCCGAAATTGCAGGTTACAAGCTCTACCTCAAAAAATGATTCCAGCAAAAGGGCACAGAGCGAACTGTCCTTACCTCCGCTGAAGAGGATAGAAACTTTCATTTTGCTTAAACCCTGGTAATCGATGTCTTACGCTTTTTCGGTTGCATTTTCATAAGGAGAGTTTTAAGCTTTTCATCGTCTATTTGAGATTGGAGCCTTCCACTCTGAGCAAGGGAAATCAGTTGCATTTCAAGTTGCTCCCCAAGAGCCGGTCTTGACATCTTCAGAGTTGTCAGGCGCTCTCTGGCTTCAGGCGTGAGTATTTGTCTCAGGATGGCCTGTTTCTGAGCTTCCATCTCAGCCCTTGCCTGTTCCTGCTGGTAAGCTGCCTGCACGTCAGACCCTTGATGCTGAGCCTGCTGTTTCTGAAGTTCTGCAAGCCTTCTCTTTCGGATTTCGTCGAGTTCATCATCCATTGTGGGCATGGCAATCACCTAAAAAACCGGTTTTCCGGAGCATCTGGATTAAGCTCAGTTTTATTTAATTATACATTTAATTCTCTAAGCTTAATTCTATTTTATAAGAGATCTAGATTCTTAAGAGATCCAATTTTTCGGATAGTCTCGGAAGCTTTCTCTCAGTATTTTGCTAATTCAGGCATCTTGTCCAGCAGTTCCTGCTTTAACTGATAAGCTGCATTGTCAAGCATGGACCTGCCCTTTGGAGAAACTGTCCTTCCGTCTTTTACTTTCTGAAGGAAACCTGCAGCTTCAAGTTGCTGTACAGATTTTCTTGCAATAGATCCGCTACCTTTTGCTTTGTGGCTTGGGCTGGACCCATTATCTTTCTTTCCTCCGTATACAGAGCGAAGTCTCTCGATTCCAATAGGCCCATCAGTATAAATCTTCCTCAGGACTGCAGCACAGCGAATGTACCACCAGTTGTCGCTATTTGGAGGAAGTTCTTTGTGGACTCCGGTCTTTACGTTCCCTGCCCATCCAGGGGGAACAATATTTTCATTTTCCTTAAGAATACCTGCAACCTTTTCTATGAGTTCCATTGCAGGGACATCAAATACAGTTGTCATGCTCTTCTCCTTTTCAGAATTACATTAGTTTGCAGGTTCAAAGATTGGCCGATTCCCTCTCATGCCTGCCTGAAATAATTTATTTTCTCGAAACGAGGTAACTCTTGCTCTTTCGAGAAGTCCTTCCTTATCTTTATAGCTGGATGTGGACTCTTAGGATTTGGGCTCTTTAGCCCGATAATGCCGGTAAATGTGATGTAGTTTAAACTCAGAAAGTTTTAGTGCATTTACTAGTATTTATTAGTCACTCTGTTTAGATAATTATATACAATCGATCAGATTAATTATGATATAAAGAATTCTAATTAAAAAGTATCTATTGTATCTAATTGCTTTTGTTAACTAACGCAACTGCAAACACTGAGCGTAATTACCTTTAAGCTATAAAAGCGTTTTGTGAATGCACAGGTATAATGTTTGGCTAACTTGTTCTGAAAGCTTAATATTAAATCGGTTTTAATGTCAAGTTATTTGTGTTTTGATAAAACAAAACCGCATTAAAACATCTCTAAACAAACCTTGCTATTTTTTATTAATCTTTCAGAAATAGAAGAAGTTTGGTCAAGGAGCTTGTAAGAGGCCTGTATAAAAAGCACTTTTACATTCATTCCGTTTATAAACTTGCAAGTTGGACAGGCTTGCCTAAAATCTGCTGTAAGCCATGCCCCTTTAAGTTATAACGGAATATCAATTATCCATTTTGAGGGGACATATTAAATGATACTTATTGAATGAAAGAAATAATTATTTAAGGCTGCTTACTATGAATTATTGTATGGATGGAATTTAATATCTAAATATGGATCATAGATGGAAAAAGTTATATCCCCACAAAACCCAATACTTACTCATGAAAAATATGTGAACTGATAAATGCAAAAATTGGTTTTGGGGGGTACAGGAACGAAAAGCGAAATAAAGTTAACTAATAAATACTGCCCATGGAAAAATGTTCAACTTAATGAAGTAACATATTACTTAAAGGGAAATATATTTTTTAATAATAAGCTCGTTAGTGATGAAAAACTGGCTGAATTATTACATCCTTTGATCTGCGAAGAAACTGAAAGCCAGGAAAAAGCGTTAAGTGAATTTCTTAAAGGATTAAATGGAGAATTTGCAATTGTTGCTGAAACTAAAAGCATGATATTTTGTGCTGCTGACAGGTTAAGAACAACTCCATTATTTTACATAACAAAAAAAGACAAGTTCATTTTATCCGATGACGGATATTATTTAAAAGAAAAAATTAATTCGCATTTTAATGAGAAAAACGCTGCTGAATTTATGATCACAGGGTATGTAACTGGAAAAGAAACTCTTTTTGATGGCATAAAACAGATGAGAAACGCCGAATTTTTGATTTATCAGAAAAAAGATAACCTTCTTAAAAACTTCTGTTACTTCAGATATTTGCATGGAAATTATCACCAGTTGCCTGAGAATCAGCTTTTTGAGATGCTGGATGGTATTTTTGTGAATGCCTTTTCCAGGCTTATTGAAAGTACTATTAAGCAGGGAAAAAAAATAGTAGTCCCTTTAAGCGGGGGCCTTGATTCCCGTATTGTTGTTGCATTGTTAAAAAGGCTGGGAGTTAATGATGTAATCTGCATGAGTTATGGAAGGAAAGGTACCCGAGAATCGAAAATAAGTAAAATGGTTGCAGAAACCCTCGGATATAATTGGGTTTTCGTAGAATATACCACTAAAAAGTGGCATAACTATTACAATTCTAAAGAAGCTGATGATTACAAACTATTTGCTGGAAACCTTTCGTCTTTCCCGCACATGCAGGATTTTTTAGCTGTTAAAGAATTAAAAGCCCAGGGAAAAATTCCAGAGAATGCGGTGTTTGTCCCGGGTCATACTGCACGTATTTTTGGAAGTTATCTCCCGAAGCATTATCTTGATAGCTCTAAGAAATATGACTCAGAGACATTTTTATCCGAAACCCTGAAAAGGCATTATAATCTCTGGGAATGGCCTAATGAATTTGAGCTTGAACATATTTTTAAAGAAAAGATAAAAAGGTGCATATCCGAATCCAGGCTGAAAATTGAAGATAACGAAACCTGTGTAAATGCACTAGAGTTCTTCGATTTTAATGAAAGACAGCCAAAACTTATTGTTAATTCTATTAGAGTCTATGAATTCCTTGGATATGAATGGAGAACACCATTCCTGGATGCCGAAGTAATGGATTTCTTTTCAAGGGTTCCAATAAAGGATCGGATCAATAAGACCCTATATAAAAAATATGCAAAAGAATTGCTCTTTTCAGGGGAACTGAGCATACTTAAGGAAATAGACTGTACTACGGATATAGTAGACTTTAGACCTGCGAAAGAGCGTTCAAAATATGAAAGACTCTTTTATTATAAGAACTTCATTCAAAGTTATTATGACGAGTCTATCAATAATCCATTTTGGGGACGATATTTTAAGCATCCTCTCCTTTCAAGGACGCTGGCAAAACTCATCAATTATGAAAATGAAACTATTAAAGAATACCCGCTCCTCAAAATGATTTTAACATATCGGGATAGAGAAAAGCATCCTTTATCAATAAACGGAATTAGCTCCCTGGAATACTTGGCACAAATCTGTGGAGAACCTTACTCCTCTACACGTAAAGAGATTCTGCACCCGAGTGTATTTGTATCAAAGAAGGATTCCGTTGCAAATAAGTAAAGATTAATGCCTTAAATAAATAAAATTTAAGAGGATTTCTCTCAAAACTCAAAATAATGTCTCTTCGTCCTCAAATTCTAATAATAATTAACCCCACAATCAAAATTGTTTCAACAGTTTCAACATTATTTATCAAGAGAATAAAAATTATTTTTTGAGACGAATCCTCTAAATAATTTCAGTTCTTTAAAACTTTCAAGTTCTGTTTTTTGATTAATTCACAGATTTTAAATATATTTTTTATTTAACAGAATAAAGTATTTACTCCAGTAGCGCGTAAAATAAGATATGGATCTTTTGATTCTTAGCTGGTATACTATCCCTGCAACTATAGGAATTATTGCAGTTGCAGGTATCTTGAAAATATTTTTTGGGAAATTCAAATAATTCCTTTTTTAGATTTCCAGATCTTTTTTACTTTCCTTTTTTACCTTCTTTTTTGAAATGATTTTAATTAAAATCTCTTTATGACTGTGTGAGCTCATAGATAGAATCTCACTATTTGTTAAGACGGGAAGTACACAAGATTTATAATCTGAAGTGTGAGGTCTCTAAGATTTTATTAAAAATCAAGAGAGATTTTATACGTACAGGGCTATAATTGGGGGTTGGTTTTATTTATCTTGAAGAATTCAATCTGGAAATAAATACAGACGCAATACAGATGAAAAAATAGTAACTGGAATTGCTTAAAAATGAAAGATATAGTAATTCAGAAGAGAATATATTAGTCAATATTTCAGATTTAGGCTTATCCTGATTTTGTAAAATTTAAACATTTAAACTTATTATTCGTAAAGGAAAAATGTACTGACTTAAACAAGCTTATAAGCCAGTCAGACATAAAAAAGTCAAGAAACTAACTGAAGAGGTATAAATTATGCAGATATTTGAAGTCGGAAAACCATATGAGCAAGGTGTCCAGAGTCTCCCTGAAGGGATTGCTTTTGATTATACAGAAACTGGAGGGTTCCTTAGAGTAGTTTTTGACAGCCCTACAGAAGAAGAAATCCAGGAAATCAAAGACGGAAAAATGCAATTTGGCTTGCTAGAAAAAGAAGGCATTATTTTCCTTCTTATAAAATTCGGCAGAATGGAATGGATGGATGTTCCTTATTATATTATGAATTCAGATCCATATGTTTTAGGAAGGCTTGCGGATGAAACCAAAGGTTATCCTTTGCATATTGTTTTTGTTGACGGCAGGACAGGTATTGTAAAAGTTATAAAAAGAATTGGTTTGCCACATGAAATGTCAATTCGATTTAAAGAGATGGTTGAAAACCAGAGAAGAAATCCAATCGAGAATTATGAAGCTCTTGTAAAAGAAGTTTGTTCGGAATACAGCACAGACGAACTGGTAGATGAAGCTGAAATCTACCAGTTATAATTCTTTTTTCTTTTTTCCGGGAAATTTGTTATCTACAATTCATAAAGAGTCTATTTATGCTCTGAATATGATTTTACCCTGGCATATCTTTTGTAGCCAATAATGTATGTTTTATATATTCAGCAAATGCACCAGAAGAATCACTGTTTTCTAAAGGTCTGCGCTCTGCCAGGGCCTACTGAAATGTAATTAATAGGAACCTTCATGAGTTCTTCCAATCTTTTCACATAATTCTTTGCATTTTCCGGAAGATCCTCAAAAGATTTTACTTCTGTAAGGTCTTCTTTCCAGCCGGGAAGATCTTCGTAAACAGGAGTACATTCAGCAAGGTCTTCTGTAAGTTCGGGAGGATAATCAAGTTTTTCTCCTTTGTAATTATAGGCAACGCAAATACAGATCGGATCGATATCTGTGAGGACATCCAATTTAGTAAGGGAAATTTCCGTATATCCATTAAGGGCAATCGCTTTTTTCAGAAGGGGCAGGTCAAACCATCCGCATCTTCTGCTCCTGCCTGTGGTTGTCCCGAATTCGCCGCCTGCGCGCTGGATCTTTTCCCCAAGGGCTCCTCCAAGCTCTGTAGGAAGCGGGCCTTCCCCAACTCTTGTAATGTAGGCTTTCACAATAGCAAGCACATTATCCACACGTGTTGGACCCACTCCTAAATTTGCACATGCAGAGCCTGCGATTGTGGATGAAGAGGTCACGAATTTCTGAGTTCCGTGGATAACGTCGAGATGGGTTCCCTGGGCAGCTTCAGCCATTACGTGTTTCCCTTCATCAAGGGCTTTGTTTATTTCCCTGGAAACATCGGTAACATACATGGCAAATTGCCTGCCCAATTCAAGATACCTTTTAATCAGGACAGGATCGCGGACAATCTTTGGGTCTCCGCCCATTGCTTCGATTTCTTTTTCTTTCTGCGGAGCAAGTTCTTCAAGCCTTGCCAAAAAGCGCTCGCTGTCTACAAGTTCAGCTACGCGCATTTCATCTCTTGCAACTTTATCGATATAGGCATACCCGATTCCGCGCTTAGTAGTGCCTATTTTTGTTTCCCTGGAGTCCTCCCTGAGCCCGTCCAGTTCAATGTGATAGGGCATAATAATACTTGTTTTTGCATCGAGACCGAGCTTTTCTGAATTCACTCTTATTCCATGTTTTTCAAACATCTCGATTTCTTCAGCTAAGACTTCAGGATTAAGGACAACCCCAGGCCCGATGAGAACCCTGGAATTCAGCAGGATTCCTGAAGGGATCAGGTGCAATTTGTAGACTTCTTCTCCTACCTTGACTGTATGGCCCGCATTGTTTCCTCCCTGGAAACGAGCAACAATGTCATAATCTTTTGCAAGAAGGTCGACAATCTTGCCTTTCCCTTCATCGCCGAACTGTGCGCCTGTGATAATCGTAAACATAGTGCCCTGATTCGGGTTTAACTATTAATAGGTTTTTGTTTGGGTAATTTTTATTTTAATTTTTATTAATTCCAATTATTCTATGATTAATATATCTCTAGAAAATCAATGCCCTCTTTACAAAAAAATAATAGAGAGCGTTTAAAAATTAGAAAAGCATTTTCTAAATACCTCAAAGAATTTCAAAAAAAGCCTCTGAAAAATAACAGGTTTATAAGCATAAGTATAATTGCCAGAATTACAAGAGTCTTTGCACTACCTTTGTCGGAGCCAAAAATAATTGGGATAGGCCCAATCATAATTACTCCTCCTCCTCTGACTCTTGGCTCTCCCTGATCTTCAGGGTAATCCCCATAAGATGTTCTGGAGTTCGGGCTATTTTCAAATTCGCTCTCTTCCCGATACTGCCCTTTTTCCTTTGAATAATCCTGGTTCGATCTGGATCCCTGTAATCCGCCAAGAAATGAGCTAGCTAAAATCAGCAGGAATCCGGCAAATATTACAAACATCCCAATTAAAACAAGTGTTTCTCCTATCATCGTTGCATCTTCCAGAGGAATAGATAAACAAGCATTATTAGCAGTCCTATTCCCAGCATAGTTGTTGTTATCTCAGGCGAGGAGCCAAATACTATGGGAATTGGTCCAAGCATGATTATTCCACCAAACTGGCTGTCTGAAGAGCCCTGAGAAATTGTAAGAACTATGCCTAAAAATAATATTATGAATCCAATAAATATGCTGGCTATGCCAGCTTTTAGAAGGTTTCCTATTATACTCATATGAATCTGTAGTTTTATTATTTTTTCCAGTTTTATATCTCAGTTATTAATTTTCCAGTATTATTGTTATTATTCCAGTTTACTGTTCATATTTGAATTTAGTTTGTGATCTATCGGTTGTTTAAGGCTTATTTTAGCTCTAATCTAGCTCAATATATTTAATATATGAGCTGGTCCCAAAACTTAAAATTAGTTATCTTAATTTTGTATTTCAAGTTAGATTCTGAGTTTATGATATGAAATTACATTTGAAAAATAAAAATGTATCCGAAAAAATAGGTTTTGAGATAGCTTTTTTATTTATTGTATAGAACAGATGTGTAGATCGTGAAAATAAATATAAGTCTAAGCTGATATAAGATTGAAATAATTAATGAACATAATGTGTATTTGACTTAATTAAACATTTGAGTCGCGTTTAATTATATATAATGGAAAATTTCAATATGGGTATTCAAGTCCTAATAGTTAGAAGCAATTTAATTAAAGCAATATAACTTCAATATTGCAGGAACTTATATATACCTTTTTATATTTATGTATATATAATAGTCCCCGGCATCTTAATATATATTATGCGAAGATAAAAGAATCTTTTAAGTTGAATTTTAGTTGTCAATCTGTGGGAGTTATCCAATAACGAGTATTCATAAAAGGATCTTTTCCTGTTCCCATCTTTAGCTTCTACCGCTTATTTAAGCTAAAAACATTCGGTGTATTAAATTCAGAATATGCTTTTAGTCTAAAGTATTACGTTTCAAGCCTTAACCTTCAGATACATTATAACCTCAATTTAATGACCAGACAGGTGTTTCAAAATGCCAGAAGATAGTTCAATAAGATCTTCCCTTGAAGACATTAAAACAAGGGTAGAGTTCCAGCTTGAGTGTGGGAGTATCAATGCTGAAGATGTAAAATCTCTCTTAACTGAAATTGAAATAATGAAAGTCCAGAATGAAAACATGAAGGCCCGCCTTCTTGAGGCAAGTGTGGCAACAGGCAGGCACCTCCAGGAAATTAACAAATTAAAAGCCCATCTGGAACAGCTTACTGAACCCCCTCTGTTTATCGCAACTATTCTTGAAGTAAATGGGGAAATTGCCCTTATCAGGCAGCATGGAAACAACCAGGAAGTACTTACCCAGATCCCTGAAGAATGCCTTGGAAAAATTGAGCCAGGCATGCGAGTAGCCGTAAACGGCGCCTACTCTATTATCTCAATAGTAAGCAGGGCAGCCGATGTTCGGGCCCAGGTTATGGAACTTATCAACTCGCCTGGTGTTGACTACAGCATGATTGGCGGCCTTGACGAGGTCCTTCAGGAAGTAAGGGAAAGCGTTGAGCTGCCTTTGACTGAACCCGAACTCTTTGAAGAGCTGGGAATCGAGCCTCCGTCAGGCGTTTTGCTCCACGGGGCCCCAGGGACAGGTAAAACCCTTATCGCAAAGGCTATAGCTTCCCAGGCAAAAGCGACTTTCATCCGTATGTCAGGCTCCGATCTTGTCCAGAAATTCGTTGGAGAAGGTTCCAGGCTTGTCAAAGATATCTTCCAGCTTGCCAGGGATAAATCTCCAAGCATTCTCTTTATCGACGAAATCGATGCAGTCGGGAGCATGAGGACTTATGACGGAACCAGCGGCTCTGCAGAAGTAAACAGGACAATGCTCCAATTGCTTGCGGAAATGGATGGGTTCGATCCCAAAGGGAACGTAAAAGTCGTAGCTGCAACCAACAGGATTGACCTCCTGGACCCTGCCCTCCAGAGGCCTGGGAGGTTTGACAGGTCTATTGAGGTTCCACTGCCTGATGACCGAGGCAGGATCGAAATTCTCAAGATTCACACCCGGAAAATGAAACTTGCAGATGATGTGGACTTTGAGAAACTAGCAAAAACCATGAACGGTATGAGTGGGGCAGATATCAGTGTTATCGTAAAGGAAGCCGGGATTTTTGTATTGCGCAGGCGCGGAAAACAGATTACAATGGCAGACTTTATGAAAGCATATGACAAGGTTGTAAATGTCCAACCCACAATTCCTCAGGCCATGTTTGTATAATTGATATAAAAGTAAAAGCAGAAAGGAAAAATTCCTTCTAGTGCTCTGCCAACGTTAAAATGTCTTAAAATTTATATTTCATGATTTTCATA
>CAZFNE010000053.1:0-12692 GCA_964520335.1 uncultured Methanosarcinales archaeon
AAGTAAGTGAAAATGAAACCAAAATAAACCGGAAAGCAATTTAATAATTACTAGTTTATATTCCAGTGTGAGCAAGGTCTCAATAGTTAAATGCCCTGATTATTCCAGTGTCAAAGAAGTATTAGCAGAAGCTCTCGAGCTCATTGGAGGGCTTGAAAGTGTTATTCAGCCCGGAGATAATGTACTCTTAAAACCAAATATCCTTGCAGCAAGTCCCCCCGAGAATGCAGTTACAACTCATCCTGCTGTGGTAACTGCTATGTGCAAATTCGTGCTTGAAGCAGGAGGAAAACCAGCAGTAGGAGACGGAGCAGGAATTTCCAGGCCAGGAACTACTGCTCAAGCTCTTAAGATTTCAGGAATACAGGAAGCTGCAAGAAAAGCAGGGGCTAATATCATCAATTTTGAAACTGCAGGATTTACCCTTGTAGATGTACCTGACCCTCTTCAATTTAAAAAGCTGTATATCTCAAATCCGTTTCTCGAAGCAGATGTGGTAATTTCGCTTCCTAAATTAAAAACCCATGAGCTTACCTATTATACAGGAGCCGTAAAAAACATCTTTGGGGCAATTCCCCTGAAATGCCGGAAAAAAGCCCACTTGCTAGGAAAAAGAGAGCTCTTTGGAGAAGCAGTTGCAGATATATACTCGGTTATAAAGCCCCAGTTTGCAGTCATGGACGGAATTATAGGCATGGAAGGAAACGGGCCATCACATGGAAAGCCTGTAAACTCAGGGGTAATTCTGGCAAGTCAGGATTGCATTTCTCTGGATATTGTAGCTGCAGATCTTATAGGGTTTAATCCTTTTATAATTCCCACAACTGCAGGGGTATTCAAAAAAGAATTTCAAAACCAAAATCAAAGTCCTTCTGTTGTCGGAACTTCTATAGAAGAAGTTAGAATGAAGTTCAAAAGATCGAGCGGAGGAGTGAGTACATCCCCCTCGTTTCTTACACGCACTCTTGGAAAACATTACAATATTTACCCATATATTAACCAGAGCAAATGCACTCGGTGCAAAGCCTGTTACAGCAGCTGTTCTCCAGCCGCCATAGAACAGCTTGAAGACGGCGGTTTCAGGATCAAGAAGGAGAAGTGTATCTTATGTTATTGCTGCAGGGAGCTCTGCCCAAATGATGCTGTGGGAATAAAAAAATCATTATTGGCAACCCTCTTAACAGTAAAAGAAAGAATTAGATCCTAATAAGGAAAAGAAAATATAATAAAAATAAACAAATTAAAGAAACATAATAAAAAATAAAAGTTAAAATAATATTTAATGTGAATTTTTTATTTAGCAGCCTTTGGTTAAAAAATTTAGGGAGCCTAAGGGATCTCTCCCCAAATACCATTATATTTTTTAGAATTTATTAGATGCATTATTACACTCGTTTAGTATCGTACTTATGTTCCCGTCTTTCAGCTATCTGTTTCTCTTTTTCCAAACTCTCAATTTTCTCCTGGTCCGTCTCTTTACTTTCCATTTGTTCCAATCTTTCTTTTTCCTGCTCGGCTATTAACTCTTCTGCTGTTTTCAGTCTGCCTTCTTTTTCTTTTTCCTTGACAATTGACCTTCTGGGCTCTGTTCCTCTCTCTGCTTCTCGGGACATGCCTGCAGAAACTTCTCTCTGTTCCATGCCCATTGTCTGCCAATAAGGCTGATAGCCGAAGTAGGTGTAGCTTCTTGAAAGTTCTTCGCGGGTTAAAGGCCAATGGTCTTTATCAAAGCCTTCTGCCCTTTCGAGAACCTCTTTAGGAATGTCAAGAGTGAAGGCATGTTCATGCGGTCTCAGTTTAAGAGCCTGCATTGGAATTGCAAAAAGCTTGTCTGCCATTCCTAGGAATCCACCAAAAGAAAGGACTGCATATGCGACCCTATAGTTTTCAAGGTCAATCATTAATTCTTCAATTCTTCCAAGGTCTTCGCCGGCTGAATTGACAACCCTATCACTTTTTATGGTACCTGCGGATAAAAATTCTGGCAATTCCCTTTCAACCATGGTTCCTGCAGCGACAGCGGGCTGCGCTTCTATTCTCCTTTCTTCTTCAAGTCTTGCAAGCCTTTCTCTCTCTGCCTGAGTCAGGCTTTCTCTTTCCATCCGCTCTTTTTCGAGTCTTTCTAGCCCTTCTCTTTCAGATTCTGTTTGCCTTTCTATCTCCATTCTTTCCTTTTCCAGTTGTGCTAGTCTCTCTCTATGAGTTTCTTCCTGTAAACGCACCGTTTTTAGTTCTTCTTCAAGTCTGGTTACTTTTTCAGTTTCTTCCCGTCTTCTTGCTTCTTTAAGTTCTCTTTCTAATTGGGCAAGTCTTTCCCTTTCGATCCTTGCCTGTCTTTCTGCTTCTATGCGTTCTCTTTCAAGCTGATTTAATCTCTCTCTTTCACCCTCTGCCTGGGTTGCCGCTTCCATTCGCTGTCTTTCTAGCTCTGAAAGTTTTCTTTCTTCTTCAGCCTTTAAAGCTTCCAGTCTTTCTCTTTCTGCACGTGCCTGGCTCGTTTCTTCGGTTCTTATTGGTTCTTCAATCACTGTTTCTTCAACTATTGTTTCTGTCCGAACTTCCCTTTCAGGTTCCATCCTGGTTGTAGTTTCAGTCCGTGTTATTTCAGGTGTTACTTCCCTTTCAGGCATTGTTTCTCTTTCACGCATTGTTGTTGCAGCTGCGGCTCCTGCAATTCCGGCTGCAGCCCCTGTCTGCCAGTAAGGCTGACGTCCATAATAACTGAAGGTGCTTGAGAGTTCTTCGCGGGTAACAGGCCATTTATCTTTATCAAGTCCTTCTGCCTTATCAAGAGCCTCTTTTGGAAGATCAACAATAAATGCGTTGTCACGGGATCTTAAACTCAGATCCTGCCAAGGAGTAGGAATGTGTTTGCTGCCAAGACCCAGGATTCCTCCATGTGAAATCACAGCATACGCAATTCTTCCATTTTGCAGATCGATCATCAAATCTTCAATCTTCCCAAGACTATCTCCATCTCTGTTTACGACCTTTTCTCCCTGAATTTTGCTTGCCCGTAAAAATCCAGAGGCTCGAGCTGCTGAAGTACTTGTTCGAGTTGTTGCTCCAGATACGTCATGCCCCGGTAATCTGACACTCTCTTCACTTGCTCTCTCCCAGTAAGGCTGGTATCCATAGTAACTGTACATTGTAGAAAGAGATTCGCGGCTTGTTGCAGGCCAGTTGTCTTTATCAAAGCCTTCTGCCTTTTTCAAAACTTCTTTAGGAACATCAAGGACAAAAGCATGCTCATGAACTCTTAAGGTGAGAGCTTGCCAGGGAATAGCAAAGAGCTTGTTTCCCATACCAAGCGTTCCTCCAAATGAGAGGGCGGCATATGCAATTTTCCCTTCCTCGAGGTCGATCATTAAGTCATCAAATTTTCCAAGTTCTTCCCCTTCTGTGTTAATAACTTTATCATCCATTATGGATTCTGCTGACAAAAAATCTGGATTATCTCTAGATGCCATAGTTCCAACTCCCGAAGCATTAAGAAATTTTAAAGTTTCCACTCCAAGCTAAACTTTAAAATCCCCCCTTAAATTCATTTTATCTTCTGATTTACCAACAAGTTTCGATTTGATCTTTATCGAATTGCAGACTCAGAAGTTACCCGGACGGGGCTCTATTCTCTCAGTCTGCCAGTAAGGCTGGTATCCATAATAACTGTACATCGTGGAAATCCATTCGCGGTTAGTAGCTGGCCAGTGATCTTTATCGAAGCCTTCTGCTTTCTCCAGGACTTCCTTAGGAACATCAAGGATAAAAGCGTGCTCATGAGGCCTTAGAGTAAGGGCTTTCCAGGGAATAGCAAACAATTTGTTCCCAATACCCAAGAATCCACCAAAAGAAAGAACTGCAAATGCTATTCTGCCATCTGCTAGATCAATCATTACCTCTTCAATTTTCCCAAGATGCTCGCCGGCTGAGTTGACAACCTTATCCCCTTTTATAGTGCTTGCTGATAGAAATTCTGGAATATCTTCATGTATCATTGTTCCAACTCCCAAATCTTAGAAGACAAATATTTTAAAGCGTGTGCTCCAGCACAACTTCAAAACCTCTTCCCCGATGAATATTATTTTTGATGTTACTTAAAACTACCGGGCTCATTAAAAGTAATATTTTATGTTACGAGGTAAAGAGTTATGCAAGATTTGTAAGAAGAATAAATCTAAAAAAATAATTTTTCTAAAATTATTAGCCTCATTAAAACGGATTTTAATCCCTTAAAAAAAGATTAAGTGTACTAAATAGCTTTTCCGGCCAAGGGATTTTACAAAAAGGAGCATTATAAAAACAAAAGGCGAGGAAAATATTTTAATGAGTCAAGAATGCAGGTTTTTAATTATTCGCATAGTAGGGCTTAAAAATATTTTCAAGTGACTCAGCCTTCATGAAATTAAAGAAACAAAAATTCTCAATTACATTATAACATTTTCCTTTTTATCTTTTTGCAAGCCCTTTTAAGCCAGAAAGTCGAAAATATATGTTAAAGGAATCGTTTCACTTAGACAATGTTTTTGCAATAGTATCTTTAAGGGTGATGAGATGCTTTCTACATATGTTGATACCGAGTATGCCCCCGAGAAATGTTCCCTTTGCAACGGAACTGGACATGCTAATAGTGGAATTTGTGAAGTTTGTGAAGTTTGTGGAGGACAGGGGGATGTACTCGTTGCACAGCCTGCAAGAGCATGCCCTCTTTGTAATGGTTCTGGAAACCAGAGTACGGTAACTTGCAGGGCATGTGGAGGAAGCGGCTGGGTTCTTTTCTAAAAGACAAAAACACCAAGTATTTCCTTAACTTTTAGAGTGAAAAGGGCTTAAGCGAGACAGGCCAGCAAGCAAGGAAAATTCCCTGGAGATAATTTCAATTCGCATGATCCCTTTTTTGTTTTTCAAGCAGGCCTTTTTTCTCTTCAGGGAGGCAGTCAAAACAGGTCTTATAGCGGAGAGGCTTATATTTAATCCTGCATACAGGACAGAGTTCCATATCTCTCAGGCTTGCAAAATGGCAGCGTTTGCAAAGCACAATCGCGTTTTTCAAAGATTCGTACTCGTTTTCTGCTTTTTTAACTTCTTCTTCAATTAAGGCTTTAATTCCCGTATCCTCAAGCCATTCATGGTAAAGTTTTTTAAAATTCCCTTCTTGCGAATCTTTAACAAGCACTTCAGCATATTGTTCCTCAAGCTCAGTATGGTCAGGCTCGGTTTTATGAATTGTCGAGGCTTTATGCCAGGAAGGGTGGCTTTTATGTCGATGCTTGCCTGTAGGAATGTGCTCAAAGACCTGATAGCTCTGCCTGTAGATTTCTTTGAATCTGGCGTATGCAGCGCTATAAATCTCAGAGCTAACCGAGGAAGGGGAAAACTCCTTTGCAGTATGAATACATAAGGAATCGGTGGATCCACACCATGAACAGGTTTTGCCCTTAAGAAATCCTTCTCTTTTTTCTTTCCATTCCTTAGAATTATGTCTCATAAGTTTCCCATAAAAAAACTTTCAACCAATACTCTAAAAAAGCCTTTTATAAGACCTATCAAAATAATAATATTAGCCAGGATTAAATAATTTTGTTTATTTCACTGGCATTTAATGTTTGGAAGTTATAAAATAAAAAGTAAAAACAATTTAGAATAAAAGTCAAACCGAAAAATTGCCTGAAAAGCAAGGCTCTTCTTTGAAGAAAGGGGAATTTCAGGAAGAGTATCCAGATTAAAATTATAGAGGGGTGTAATTAAGAATTTAAATTGTAAAGAGCTGATGAATTAATTTTTAGAGACTTTTAGAGACGCAAAAAGTATCTTTGAATACTGCAATCAGACTTTACTCAGGCTACAGAAGAAAAGTAAGTTTAACATGAGTAGGAGACAGGAGGAGTTTTGATTAGGAAGACAGTTATTTTAATATTGCTTATTTTAGTCTCAATTTGCGCAGCCGGATGTACTCAGAACACCCAGAATACTCAGAACCAGAATAATTCACAAATTTCAGAAGATGCAACTATAATTCATAAAACATATGGGGCATTTACACTTCCGGAAATGCAGTTGCAGCAATTGGCTGTAAACAAAACCTCTGTTGTATTTACAACATCTGATAATGAAGGAAAATTCCTGAAAGTATATGAAAAGCCCTTTAATGAAAGTGCTTTTAGCAACCTTACTCTCCTGTTTGAGGAAAATGGATTCCTTCAAATGAATAACAGTTATACTCCACAGGAAGGGCAACCTATAGTTACGGATGTCGGGACACTTGAAATCAGCGTAGTACAAAATGACAGCACAAAAACAGTAAAAGTAGACCCTTATTATCAGGACTATATGCCCGAAGGGCTTCAGAAGATTGATAATAGGCTGCTCGAACTCAGGGCTTATGCTGTTTCCACACCTCCGGAAGAAGCCAGGATGATAGCTGAAGACTGGATAAAAAATGCGCCTACATACAGGTTTGATGGGTTTGACCTTAAATTTGAGAGCCAGGAAGCTTTAGAAACATTTCTTGAGCAGCATTTACTGGTCTATACATTTACAAGCAGGCAGGCAGGTTATGGGGACCGGACTGGACAGGTGCTTGCCCAGGTTCTTACTCCACACAGAATAGAAGTGACTGTTTCTGAGAAGAACGTAACATCCGCAATTATTGACGGAAAATGGGATGAGGTTGCCCAGAAACCTATCCAGGAGGAGTCTGGAGCTGCGAATATTTCTGAAGCAGGCGTTGAAGAAAACCCGGAAATGAAATAATTTAAAGGGAATGCAAAATTCCGTAAAAACACAGCTTTAAGAGTTTAAAGAGTTTAGGAACTTAGGAAAATTAAGTATGGAATTACACTTAAGAATAGTATTTAAAAAATTGTAAACTCGAAAAGGAAGCTTTCTCTCTAACCTCAGTATTTTTCCTGATATGAATGGGATCAGGAAGAGACCCAATAATAAGTTATCGAAATATTGTAAAATTTAAAAATTCAAGTTTCCTCTTCAGGGTTTTTTATATTTGTGTTTGAGGAACAATTTCTTTCCACAAGATCTTTATAAGTAGACTGCGTTGGCGCCATCCAGACAGTCCCAGTGCCTTCGAAAGTCTGCAGGAATCCATCCCCAATTGTTATGCTTCCAACCAGATCTCTTGTAGCTTCTTCAACTGTAAACTTAAGAGAAGCGGACCTTAGAAATACAAAATTTCCATCGACTTGTAGCCTCTCATTCTCAAGCCTGTATTTCAGAACCTCAGCAAGAGGGATGGGAATTGAAAGTACACAAAGGCCTGTGCCGCTGAGTTTAGCCTGGAACCAATCCTCTCCTCCAAGCAGCCCGGTCAACACGCTTCTCTGGGAAAAAAAGCCTACATTGATTCCGCTCTCACAACAGTAAAACATATCTTTTTCTACAATGATTGACTCATTTTTCAGCTTTAATATAATAAAATGGTTGAAACTCGGTTCAAGAAAAATCTCTCCGGTCCCCGAGTAAGTGGGGGTAAAAAATGACTCGTTTATTAATTTATTTTTCATAAATTTTCTTGCAATGCCGGTAACCCCACCAAGTTTGCACTCGGCATAAATATTTCCTTTATGAAAATGAAGAGCCCCATGTTCAGTAGTTACTGCGCTGTCCCTCAGGGTTATCTTTACCTGTTTAAGACTCATTCCTACTCTTTCAAGGTAGTAGAGGTTTTTCGCAATATTTACATCTTGAAGGCCCCGAAGTGTTTTGTATTCAAGGATCTCGATTTTTATTCCATCTTTTTCTTTACAATCTAATACATTGATATTGTCGTAAAATTTATCTTCAGTTATAAAACTCACCTCTTCCGATTAAAGGACCCTGGTTAAATATTCAGATTATAATTACATTAATTTGCATAAGACTTGAATTAACTAGTTAAAAGTTTAAATTTATTAATTAAGCGATTTATTAACGAATTTTCAATTAATATACCAATCTTCAATTGAGAATTTTAAAAGAGATATTACAGGTGATTTTAACATTCCTGCAAGAAGAAATTTTCAGATATAAATTTTAGATGTGAAAAACGATAATGTTATAACCACGATATAATATCTTGGTAATATCTTAGCTTATTTGAGTTTATAAAAACAGGAATGCAGAAGAAGGATGGCAGCAGCCGAAAGGAATTCTTTTAGGGAACTGGATATAAAAATTTCAATTTTCTTTTCCCTTCAGGCCAAACTTGATAATATATTCTGTGCCCTTATTCCTTTTAAGTTGTATAACGCCGCCGATTTGTTCTACCAGGACATTTATAAGCTGAAGCCCAAGGGTATTTGCATTCTTGAAATCGACATCATCGGGGAGCCCTTTTCCATCATCTTTCACAGTAAGAATATAGCAAAAATCCCTTTCATTTAAAATTTCTTCCCACGAATACAAAGCCCCATATTTTTCAAAAAAATTTTCTGTCCTACCAAAAGTAAGAGAGATTTCACCATCTGTTTTCTCGGAAAAAGCATATTTTAAAGAATTAGAAATAATTTCATTTACAATAATTCCGAGAGGGATGGCAGTTTCCATTCCAATATCAACTTTTTCAAGGTTCAACTTAAGGCTCACATTATCGTTCCTTACTTTATAAGAAGCAAACAGATCAGAAGTAAGCTTTTGCAAGTATTCTGTAAAATCCAGAGTATCGAGATTTTTCCCTTCATGAAGTTCTTCGTGAATCATACTTATGGATGAAACCCTGTTCTGGCTTTCCCGGAAAGCTTCTATTACTTCTTTATCTTCAAATTTTTCAGCCTGCAAACTGAGCAAAGCAGAAATTACCTGTAAATTATTTTTTATACGGTGATGAACTTCCCTGACACGGATTTTATCTATGCTTTCAATGGCTTCTTCAGACATTTTACGGGCAGTGATATCATAAATTAAACCCTGGTATTTTCCTGAATAGCCTGATGTTTCAGGAATTTTCTGGAGAATTTCTCTAACCCACTTTTCCCCCCCGTCTTTCCTGCAGATCCTGTACTCGTTTTCAATAATAGAAACCAAATTGGATTCTAATTTTCTTCTTTTTTCAAAAATTATGGATTTATCCTCAGGTTTGACTATACTTATCCAATTAACTTCTCCTGAAAGGATATCCTCTTTTTTATAACCGGTTATTTCCTCAACAGGCCCATGTATAAAAATAATAGTGCAATTCTCATCAAACTGAAATCCTATTCCCTGCAGGTTTTGCATAAAAGAATTATATGCTTCAGAGCTCCCCTCTTCTTCAAATTTCTTATTTTTAACCAGATGCTTCTCAATGCCTGCCATCCTGTAAATATGACTGCACATATCCTCCAAAGCCTCAACTTTCCGGCCTAGACATTTTTCTATATCTGAATTTTCTTTTGAAAAAAGATTATATTGAATACTGTACCCCGTATTGCTTATTGCCTTATAGATAAGGTAGAAGGAAATTAGTTTAAGAATATAAATTATGAGATCTAGATTTAAATCGGCTTTAGTGTAAATACTGGAAAACCCCTCCCATACAATTGTTAAAGAGATAGCTAATGCAAGCAGCCTGAAAACATTTTCATTAAATCTTTTCCTGTTAATATAGAGAAGGAAAAGTGAACATAACAAGAGTAAAGAGATGAAGTATCTACTTATAATTTCAAAAATCTTTATTTCTAAGGCTTCAAAGTAGTGACTCTGGAAATTTCCGAATGAATAAACAAATAAGATGCAGAGGAGTGTAAAGAATGCATATAAGGAGAACACCTTCCAGGCGAAACTGGATCCTTTTAATTGACCTGTATCTCCTTCAATCCTGTTTTTATTCCCCAGTAAAAACATTATAGGAGCTATCAGGAAAGAGAGCCCCTGTAAGTATCCTGCAACAGCCCAGGACTGATCAGCGATATGTGCGTTGAGGTCTGGAAGTATTTCTAATCCATTTAATGCAAGTATATGTAGAAATTCCAGGCTTCCAATAAAGAAAAAACCAGCTCCTATAATAACAATGTAAGGATGGTCAATATTTTTTGATTCCCATGCTGCGAAAAAAATTGCATAAGCAATATAGACGCTGGATAGCTGGACAACTGTATAGAAGAGAAGATAATCTTTAAGGCTAATCATATAAAATAAACTTAATACGGCTATCCAGATCATTAGTTCATATAAGCCCGCTTTAGTTAGTTTCCCCCTAAATTCTGATATATGCAAGTACCCCCATTTATTCCAGAGATTAAAGATTGTCGTAGTTTTATAAAAATATTTTGGATTATCTGCAATAACTGCTTAGTCTGTTTAATGAAATTTGAGTATACCTATAAATATTATATATTAGAGATATTTATAGGCCTTAATTTTTACAGGCATAAGAGGTTTAGAAAACATAAAGTAATAATAAAGGATAAAATGAAAGGGTAAAATTATTAAGAAGAAGCCTGGATAGGTTTAATTTTTTACTATATCCCTCCATACAGTAGCTCCAGCAATATACTCCCCCAAGCATAATTGATCAGGAACAGAATCAATAACCTCCAGGCAGTTCTTTATTTCTTCATACCCGGCTCACTTCCCAACTCCAAATACAAGATTATGTCATTAATATTTTAAATTAATTATCTAAAAATTTGTATGCAATAAAAAAATAAGTTTGAATAAAAAGTTTGAACCCAATAATTTCTTAATTTTTTACATTGGGATACAAAAATAAAAGGCCAGTAATTTAAATATTCGAGTTTACCTTTAACTTACCTTAAGGGGTCTATCTTATTAAGGGTTAAAACAGATATTATAACCAAAGAATTATAAAATTACAATTTGAGTTCATAATTAACAGGGGATGAAGGGGAAATGGCACTTTTTAAAGACAGGGTAGATGCTGGAAAAAGGTTAGCAAAAGAGCTTTCAAAATATGCTTCACGTTCGGATGTCCTGATACTTGCCCTTCCAAGAGGAGGGGTTCCTGTTGCCTTTGAGGTAGCGAAGGCCCTCAATGTAAGAATGGACGTCTTTATAGTGCGCAAATTAGGAGTGCCTGGGTATGAAGAACTGGCAATGGGAGCAATCGCTTCCGATAATATTCGGGTTTTAAATGAGGATGTTGTGAAATCTTTCAATATACCCGAGCAGGTAATTGAGAGGGTTGCTGCGAATGAATTAAAAGAACTTGAACGCAGGGAACGTACATACCGCGGAGACAGGCCCAAATTAGAACTTACCAACAAAATAATAATTCTGATAGATGACGGCCTTGCAACAGGTGCAACAATGCGGGCGGCGGCTGCTGCCGTTAAAACTAAAAACCCGGCCAAGATAGTAATCGCAGTTCCTACAGCCGCACGAGACACCTGTGAAGCTTTCGGGAAAGAAGTTGATGAAATAATCTGCATTGCTACTCCCGAACCTTTCTATGGGGTTGGGGCCTGGTATGGGGATTTCAGCCAGACTACAGATAAAGAAGTCTGCGACTTGCTGGAAAAAGCAAAAGCTCTTCCAGCGGAATGAAATTTCTAGATGAAATCAGTATTGCACTCTTATCAAAATTATTTATTGAATTATTCGTTTTTAAATTTAGTGAGCTGGCAAATAAGTTTGTAACCAAATCTGTAAATTCAACCGTGGGGGAATAAAGTTGAACAAGGAATTTAACACTGGAAAAGTAAATTCTGAGATTCATATCCCAATTGGATCCATATATCTCGATGGGAACCTGGAAATTCCTGAAGGGGCAAAAGGAATTGTTGTTTTTGTACACGGGAGTGGGAGCAGCCGTCACAGCCCGCGTAACCGTTATGTTGCAGAGGAGCTTCAAAAGAGAGGGTTAGGAACCCTTTTATTTGATCTCCTGACAGCAGAAGAAGAAAGGATTGATATGATTACACGCGAGTTCAGGTTTAATATTGACCTGCTTGCAAAACGCCTTTCTGATGTAACTGCATGGCTGTTAAAAACAGAAGGAATTAAAGAGCTGAATATAGGTTATTTCGGAGCAAGTACAGGAGCTGCAGCCGCACTTATAGCAGCAGGAGAATATCCCGATCAGGTAAAGGCGGTAGTGTCCAGAGGAGGAAGGCCTGACCTGGCCGAAAATACCCTGATGTATGTAAAATCTCCTACTCTTTTTATTGTGGGAGAAAGAGATACTCAGGTAATAAAACTAAACCAGTGGGCCTTTGAAAAGTTGAGTGCAAAGGATAAAGAACTGAAAATCGTTCCTGGAGCCACTCACCTGTTTGAAGAACCCGGCACGTTAGAAGAGGCTGCTCGCCTGGCAGGAGAATGGTTTACAAAATACCTTTCAGTATAAAACAAGAAAAATAAACAAATGAAATAAACAAATAAAATTTTTTAAAAACAGACTATAGAAACACTTTATAAAAATGACTTATACAATTAATTTCTAATTTTAAATTATTTCACTTTACGTTATTAGACTCCGTTTACTATATTTTATTCAACTTTATTCAACTTTATTCAATTTTATTTTATTCAATTTTATTTTATTTTATTTTATTTTATTTTATTTTCTAAGATCCTTAAACCAGATTTCAAATTGAGTTCCACAGTCCTTTTTAAGTTCTATGAAGCCTTCAAGCTGATCCACCAGAGCATTAACAAGCTGCAAGCCTAGAGATTCGGAATTCCTGAAATCCACCCCTGCAGCAATTCCTATTCCATTGTCAGCAAAAACCAGTTTATAATATTCGTTCATTCCTGATGTG
>CAZFNE010000053.1:12792-14114 GCA_964520335.1 uncultured Methanosarcinales archaeon
TCCTATTCCATTGTCAGCAAAAACCAGTTTATAATATTCGTTCATTCCTGATGTGTGAAGTAAGTTTTCAGTAGGAACAGCGCTTAGTACTTCTTTTTCAGCAATTACAATCTCTTTCTCAGGCTCTGCTTTCCCCATGGAAATAGAGATTTCCCCACCTGTCCCATCAGGGAAGGCATATTTAATCGAGTTTGTAAATAACTCATTTACAATTATACCCAGAGAAACTGCGGTATCTGCCCCAAGGAAAACACTGCTGACTTCAAGCTTTACGTGGATTTTTCCTTTTTCAGTATTGTACGATTTAAGTAAATCTTCAATTAATTTATGTAGATAAGATGAAAAATTAAGGTAATCAAGTTTTCCGGACTCATACAATTCCTGGTGAATAAGGGACATCGAAAGGATGCGATTTTCACTTTCTTTAAATGCCTCAATAACCCGTTTATCACTGAATTTTTCAGCCTGGAGATCAAGAAGAGAGGAGATAATCTGCAGATTATTTTTAATCCTGTGATGGATTTCTTTTTTCTGCAACTGCTCAATCTTCTTTTTTTCCGTGATGTCTCTTGAAGTCTCAAGTACCCCTATAATTTTTCCTTCTTCATCAGCTACAGGAGTTGCCTGGATAAACCAGACCCTTTCATCTTTTGCGGCAACCTCAACTGACCTTTTATTTCCTGTCATGAAAACCTGCTCAAGCGGTAAGCATTCGGAAAATGGCCCCCTTATAAAAGAAGTAGTTTTAAGATTAAGGCCTACTGCCTGCTTCAGGTTCATTTCCAGATATTCCAGAGCAGCCTTATTTGCCCAGATTATTTTAAATTCGGGATTTATGAAAACTACAAGTTCATTTAAGGAGTCTAAAAGGGCTTTTTTCTCTCTTTCCTGTTCTTTTAATTCCTGTTCTGCCAGGGCTATTTCATTTAGCATTCCATTGATTTCTTTTGAGAGCCTGTAGAGTTCATCGTTGTCTTCTAAAGGCAATCTTTTAGAGAGGTCTTTTTCTGACCTTACCTTTGTTACAAAATTGTCGATTCCTACCAATCTCGAAACAAACAATTTATCAAGAGCAAATTTAATGCCCGCCCCTGTCATAAGCCCTGTTAAAAGCAGGAAAAGATACATGTAATTAAGGGTTTTTTCCCCATGTGAATAAAGGTCTCTTGGAAAATCTGCTCTCATTACAAGAGCAGGCTTATCTGAAACGTCCCGAAGCTCAAAATATCCGGCTATTCTTTTCTCATTAAGGGGTTCGATTACAGGTGTAGGGGAATATTCAGAAAAATTTTTAAATTTCTCCCGAATATTTGGAGGCATTG
>CAZFNE010000054.1:0-12019 GCA_964520335.1 uncultured Methanosarcinales archaeon
AGTCCTGAAGCTGCGCTTGCATGGATACAACTTGCTAAGGAGATTAGAGGTGAAAATTTCTACGGAGAATGGATCCAGATTTTGTTAAGAGAATATTCGATCCACGCTATATGTTAAAAATGAGTCAACGGAGTCCTGAAGCTGCGCTTGCATGGATACAACTTGCTAAGGAGATTAGAGGTGAAAATTTCTACGGAGAATGGATCCAGATTTTGTTAAGAGAATATTCGATCCACGCTATATGTTAAAAATGAGTCAACGGAGTCCTGAAGCTGCGCTTGCATGGATACAACTTGCTAAGGAGATTAGAGGTGAAAGTTTCCTACGGGGAATGGATCCGGATTTTGTTAAGAGAATATTCCACCCACGCTATATGCTGGAAATAGGTGAGTGGAATCCCGAAGTTGCGCTTGCATGGATACAATTTGCATGCGAAGTGGGGGCCAAAAGTTTTCTCGAAAGATATGGTGAAGAAGCCATAGATGGATGGTTTAGTATGTTTGGACATGCTAGAGTCCTAAGGAAAAAGTCTACTGTCTTTGTAGTACCGCTAAGATTGGCCCAAATTATGGAATCACCGCGAGCAATTGAAACGGTTCGTAAGTATTTGGTTTTGTCATTATATCAGCCCAGTGAAAGCGGGATATCTCTTGAGATGCTACCATTGGTAGCCCTTAGCGACCTTCAATGGCTAGCAAAAAAGACTGATAGCCCGGAGATCAGTTCAGCCCTGAATCGCATTGTCAAAAAAATAGAATGAATTGTATGACTCATCTTTGGCTAAGGATCAAAAGCCCAAAGTTTTAGCAAGTCTTTGGAGGCTATTTCCAACAAACCATTTTGAACCTTTACTCCAAACTTGCTGTTTGAGTGGACCAGCCTCCCATTAAGCACCAACTTCTATACATCGTATATAAAATCAGCTGCAATCTGGAGTTTTCGAACGCACTGATAATCCCAAAATTATATCAAGTACTTAGATGTTTTCCTAAAGTTGATCAATCTTCTTTGTAAGTTCTTTAGTTTTTACATTTTGCTTGCAATCAGAAGTAACTTGATTAAGCATATTAGTATAATATTATCTGTATTATCTGGAATACTAGCTACGGGAATATCATAATAGTCAAAGGAAGTTAATATTATGCTTGAAATGTTGAAAAGCTCCCTTATTAATTCTCCCATAATCAAAAGAGGAGAATACAATTATTTTATCCATCCAATCTCTGACGGCGTTCCTTCTATAGACCCCAGGCTTGTCAAAGAAATTGCCGATTTTATTATGACAATCACGGACGTAAATAAAATTGACACCATCGTCACTATCGAAGCTATGGGGATTCCTGTAGCAAATGCCCTTTCCTTAAAAACAGGGATTCCATTAACTATTGTTCGAAAGCGTCCTTATTTCCTTGAAGGGGAAGTTGAACTTTCTCAGAGTACGGGCTACTCAAAAGGAGTCCTTTATATTAACGGGCTCAAAAAAGGGGACAGAATAATTATAGTGGACGACGTTATCAGTACTGGAGGAACGCTCCTTGCCCTGGTAAAAGCCCTGAAAATAATGGGGGTGGAAGTCCTGGACGTAATCTCAGTTATTGGGCGCGGAGATGGATATTTAAAATTAAAAGAACTCGGGGTCGAGGCCAAAATTCTTGTCACTATTGATGTTGGCGAGAAAGGTGTGGAGATTAAAAATGTCTTTGGGGATTGCTGAAGCTTTTGACTTAAGGGCTGACTACATTATCGATGTTATTAAAAAATCAGGAGCAAGAAGTGTTGGCTTTCAATTTCCCGAAGGGCTCAAAAGGAAAGGCCCAGAGCTTGCAAAAAAAGTAGAAGAGGCGACAGGCGCTCAGATTATAATCTCAGGCGATCCCTGTTTTGGAGCCTGTGATTTTGATAGAACCCTGCTTGAATATGTAGATCTCCTTTTCCATTTCGGCCACGCTGAGCTTGAAGACACCAACCTTTCAGATAAGATTTATTTTATAGAAGCCCGCTCCAATGTTGATATAAGGTCTGTTGTCGAAAAGGCTGTCTCTGAACTTAAGGGGCAAAAGATAGGGCTCATTACCACTGTTCAGCACGTCCATAAACTTTCTGAAGCCTGTTTTATTCTTGAGTCCAATGGAAAAAAATGTGTAATTGAAAATGGGGATTCAAGGCTTGCGTATCCGGGACAGGTTCTGGGCTGTAACTTTTCTGCGGCCAGGAACGAGGTTTGCGATGAGTATCTTTACATCGGGAGCGGGGATTTTCATCCTCTAGGAGTTGCCCTTTCCACAAAAAAACGGGTTCTTGTTGCCAATCCTTTTTCCCGGGAGGTTCGGGAAGTTGATCCTTCAAGGATTCTCCGGCAGCGAAGTGCTGTAATTGCAAAAACTCTGGATGCTGAGGTTTTTGGTATAATTGTTTCAAGCAAAAACGGGCAAGAAAGAATGGGCCTGGCTACTTCTTTAAAAGAGCTTGCAAAGAAACATGGAAAAGAAGCTCATTTAATTCTAATCGATCTTGTAACTCCTGACCAGCTTCTCCAGTTTAAAGTTGATGCTTTCGTAAACACTGCCTGTCCAAGGCTTGCTGTAGACGAGGTTGGACGTTTTCCTTCGCCTATGCTCACTCCACAGGAATTTGAGATAGTACTTGGAGAAAGAGAATGGGATAAACTTGTACTTGATGAGATTACTGACGAGCCTGTATAAGGAATACGTATCAGAGGTATTAGCTCGAAGCACAGTTTTGTTTCTGTGACACTTTTAAATAGATATAATTAAAAAATCAAAGTGCAGAGCACCGAAAAATGAAACTAAGAAAAAAGAAAAAACAAATTAACGAGATGAAACAGAGAAAACTTGAAATTTTGCTTGAGGAAATAGAAGGCTTTTCCGATCCTGAACTTGATCTGGAACAGTACCAGACTCCTTCTACTCTGGCTGCAGAAATTTTGCATTTTGCTTATATGCAGGGAGATCTTGAAGATTCTGTACAGGACCTGGGATGCGGTACAGGAATTCTTGCAATCGGGGCAAAATTGCTGGGAGCAAAAAAGGTTTTTGGATATGATTCAGATCTAAAAGCTCTTGAAGCTGCAAAGTCCAATGCCCAAAAGCTCGGGGTAGAAGTTGAGTTTGTACTTTCAGATATCTCCGAAGTTACAGGTCACGTAAAAACTACCCTTATGAATCCTCCTTTTGGGGCAAGAGTTAAGGGAAAAGATAGACCTTTTCTTTCAATAGCTTTAAAAACAAGTGAGGTAATCTATTCGATTCATAACCGAGGAAGCCTTGCTTTTATCCAAAAGTTCATTAAGCCTGCAGTCATTACACATTCTTACGTTGCAAAATTCCCTATAAAACGAACTTTTGACTTTCATACGAAAGAAAGAGAAGTTATCGAGGTGGAAATTTATAGAATTGCCACCCGAATTAATTAACAAATTAATCAATACTTGAACCTATTCTGGAATAGGGCTAGCTACAATATTGCATTTGGCTTCATATTAAGCTTTTATTTCAGAAAGTCCATAAAAACATATAACTATAATTAATATGATGTTATTGCTTTGTTACCTCACATCGTGTTTATATGGAAGATACCAGCCATTTCAAAGATACCGATAATATACCGGTCTAACCTCGGATTTACTACTGAAATTTACCGTAATTTAATCCAGAAATTATCAAGTTATACCTATTACTAACGATAATTCGAATGAGGGATCATGATTAGAATTAGAAAAAATAAAACTACGAGGAAAAAATTGTCAGGCCCTGGGGAAGAAAAGCCGGTTCCTGAAAAAGAAGTTCAGAGTGCTCCAGAGAATAAACCACAACCAAGGGAGCAGTTTAAAAATCAACCAAGAAATCAATTTAAGAGCCAGCCAAGGGATCAATTTAATCAGAATAACTCAAGGGATCAACCTAAAGGGCAATCCAGGGATCAGTTCAAAAGTCAATCTAGAGATCAGGGTAGGGGTCAGTTTAAAGGCCCATCCAGAGAATTCAGAGATTCCAGAGATTCTAGAGATTCCAGGGACCAGTTTAGAGGGGATCCTAATAAAAAGAGACATTTTACTTACCCTAAAAAAGGTCCCAGAGACAGACAGGATTCTTCTGAAGCAAGAGCTCCAGTAGAACCAGAGTTTTCAGAAAAAGACCTGGAAATGGGAAGTTTTGTCCTGCCTGGGGAGCTGGTTGGGACAACAGAAGAGTTCAGGCCGGGAACTGGGACATCAATATCTTCCGGGGATATTTATTCTACTGCTACAGGAAATGTACTTATTAACCGGAAAGCCAGGATTGTCTCAGTTAAACCAAATACTTTGACCCCGAATATTCTTAAAGTAGGAGATATAATCTACGGAAAAATAACTGATGTACGCGAATCAGGCGCAATGGTGGAAATTGCAGCAATTGAAGGCAAAGAAAACCGGGAAGTTGTAAATTCACGGCTTGGAGACCTGCATGTTTCGAATGTAAGGGGTTCTTATGTCAAGAGGCTTGCAGATGAATTCAGGCCTTTAGATATTATCAGGGCTAAAGTTCTGGATACTGAGAGAATGCGCCTTACCACGGCCGAAGATTCCCTGGGCGTTGTGAAAGCTTATTGTTCAAGGTGTAGAGGGGAGCTTATCCTGGAAGGGAAAAAGCTTAAATGCCCGGTCTGCAATATGACAGAAACTCGCAAAATCTCAACCGAATATGGGAAAGGAATTAAATAAATTTCTTCCTTTTTTATTTATAAAAATATAAATTTATATTGCAGTTGCTCATATAGTTGCAGCTAATTATTACTAATACATCAATTATACAGTAAAACAATATCCAGGTACAGTCCTTTTGCAATCCTTTCATCACTTTCTAAAAGGTGTTTATAAATGGAATTAAATATCCTGTCCAAAACAGATAATGAGCTTGAAGTTGAGCTTGTAGGTGAAACTCACACCCTTCTTAATATTCTCAGGGATCTCTTAATCAGGGATAATAGAGTAGAAGCTGCTTTTTATGATATGAAGCATGTAAGCATTAGTGAACCCATTCTCTATCTAAAAACCGATGGCACCGATCCTATTCAAGTCTTAAAAGATGCTGCTTCAATTATTATTGCCCAGTGCGATGAATTTACTGAGGTATTTAGCAAGGCAGCAAATGCGTGAAAAACTAAAAGTCTGTAAGACCTGTAAATACCTTTAAAAAAGGTAAATAGCTTCAGAGAGCTTACCAGTTTTTTTCTTTAATTCTTGGTATTTTCTAAATTTTTCCAAATTTATGGGGTCTTGAAATTTAAGCCAGTTTTACTGTTCTTAAATTTTAAATATCTTTGGAATAATTTCTTAATAATATTCAGTGTATCCGGTAAACACCCTATTACACACTCTCAATAAGCAAGACGTATTTCTTAATCTATAATTAAATCTAGCTAGTATAAGTTTAGCAAGTCTAGCTAATTTCAATTTGGTTTAATAGATTTTAATTTTCGTAAAACACGTGGTCCAATTAATTACAATTGAAAACCTATTACCAGTGACCCAATTCGGAGCTAATATAAGAGTACTTATTTCTTCTAACTTAGCTAACACGAGGTATGAAACAAAATGACTCTCAACGACTCATCTCTTCAAAAGTTTGGTTTTATAAAGCGAGAAACTCTGGGTAGTATAAATATTGATCCTCTTCAAACAGGAGGTCTTTTAACAGAGGCTGCAAAACAGGCTCTTGTAGAATGGGGAGACGGATATTCAGTTTGCGATTTCTGTGGAGGAGTACTTGACCAGATTAAAAAACCTCCTATCTATGATTTTGTCCACAACGCGCTTCCCGAATTTCTTGGCTGCGACGAAGCACGAGTTACAAACGGAGCCAGGGAGTCAAAGTTCGCTATAATGCATTCTATGGGGAAACCAGGAGACTGGTTGGTGCTTGACGGCCTTGCCCATTATTCTTCTTACGTTGCAGCCGAGAGAGCGGGCCTTAATGTTAAAGCTGTGCCCCATGCAGGCAAGCCTGAGTACTATCTGGATCCTGAGGGTTATGCAAAAACAATTGAAGAAGTCACAAAAGATACTGGAAAGCCACCTGTTCTTGCTCTTTTAACTTACCCTGACGGAAATTATGGGAACCTTCCAGACGCAAAAAAGATAGCATCGGTATGCCACGAGTACGATGTCCCTCTCCTGCTGAATGGAGCATATGCAGTCGGGAGAATGCCTGTATCTGCAAAAGAAATAGGTGCGGATTTTATCGTAGGCAGCGGCCACAAATCAATGGCAGCATCAGGACCTGTGGGAGTTTTAGGGGTTAGTGAAGAGTATGCTCCTGTAGTCCTTCGCAAATCCAAACATAATAAGGTAAAAGAAGTAGAGCTTCTGGGCTGTACTGCAAGAGGAGCCACGGTTATGACTCTTATTGCCTCTTTCCCTGACGTTGTAAAACGTGTCCGAAACTGGGACCAGGAAGTTGAACTTGCTCGCTGGTTCTCTTCAAGGCTTGAAGAAATGGGCTTTATCCAGAATGGGCAGAAACCACACTCTCATGATCTTATGTTCTTTGAAGCTCCTGGCTTCTTTGAGATCTCTGAAAAAGTTAAAAATGGCAGATACTTCCTGTATAAAGAACTAAAAGAAAGAAATATCCACGGGATAAAATCCGGGCTTACAAAGTATTTCAAACTAAGTACCTTTGGGCTTGAAAAGGAGAAATTGGGAACAGTCGCTGATGCTTTTGAGGATATTTTGAAAAAATACGAAGATGTTTAATTTTTAATTTATGCTAAATGGATTTTTCATAGCTTCTAGTAAAGTTAAAATTAAATTAATTTAAACTTTTATTTTTTGTAAAAGTTTATCTTAATTCTAACTTTTTTCTATTTTTATTGCATATTTTAGCGGTCAATTAGCTGTGCCTCTTCGAGATAAATATCTTTCTTTAAAATAGCTGACTTGGATTGAAGTCTCATTTAGAATGAAGGTTTAATTAGTAAAATTTTCATTTAGAATGAAAATGGAAGACCCTAAAGGAAATATTTTTTAATTTTTAAATGAATTTTTTTGCAATTTGTTTAAAGAAAAAAGTTATAGTTAAGCCAATCTGGAAGTGGCTTCTGGAATAAAATAATTTCAGGGCAAAATAGAAGGTATATATTAATGCTTATTTCTTTAACTCTACATTTTCTACGTACCCTTCGCCTCTTGGGGTGAGAACATAGTATGTAGTTCCTTCAGTTTCCTCTTTTTCAATGCAAAGCGTACTCTCAAGCATATTGAGATTATAAGCTGCCTGATAGTCCGATAGCTTAAACTGTGTTTTCATATCTTCTAAGGACAGTTTTTGCCTGGCCAGAGTTTTAATGATATTCCTGCGAACAGGGTTCTGGAGGGCATTGAGGCAGGCTTTATGATCTTCAGTCATATCCTCTTTCATTTTTCCTTCTGCCTTCATTTTTGCAACCCATTCTTTTTTTCTTTTTGCAGCTTCTTCAGGTGTCATATTTGATCATTAATATATTGATTTTAATATCTAAATAGTTTATTAAAAGACCAGAATTAGAGATAGTTCTTACCTGAGATACAGATGGACAAATATGAATAAATATGAGATATAGATCAAATTGGACAGCACTGTCTGAGACATGATTATTCATAAATAATACAATTTTCAATTTCTTCTCATGAAATTGAACCCTGAATCTAATCCTGAACTTGAATCTCTCGAATTCCTTGCAAAGGTTATTCTTACGGCTGTTCGGACAGCTCCAAAAGGAAAAGGCATTGACGACATCGTCACCTGTTTGCTTTCCCAGGAGGAAAAAACCGAATTAGCAGAAAAGATGGAAGAATTAGGCCGGATAAAAGACATAAAATTCCTTTTTCGAGATGCCCAAAATGTCAGAGATGCTGATTCCATTATATTAATAGGCCTGAAGAGTTCCGGAACAAGCGGGCTCAATTGCGGAGCCTGCGGATTTGCAACCTGTAAAGAAATGCTTGAATATGAAAAGGTTCAGAAAGAATTTCTAGGGCCTCAATGTGCAATTAAATATCTTGATCTGGGGATTGCAGTTGGCTCTGCGGCAGCAAAAGCAAAAGATCTCTGTATTGACAACAGAATTCTTTATTCTGCAGGCGGTGCTGCCTGTTATTTTAAAATGATAGATTCAGATATTGCAATGGGTATTCCGCTCAGCGTTAAAGGGAAAAATATCTTTTTTGACAGGAAATCTACAAGGAAGACTTAAAAATAAAATTTAATTTGATAAAAATTAGAAAATTTATAACTTAAACTTAATTTAGGGGTACCTGAATAGTTACATTTTTTGTTTTGTTTTCTAGGCTCCTCATTACTTTTATTTAAAATTTCTCAGGGCTTCGAAATCAAGAGTTGCAAAATAGTCTTCAATTGTCTCGGCTCTTCTAATCTGAACAACACTTCCGTCCTGCCTGAGGAGAAGCTCGGCGGACCTTAGTTTTCCATTATAATTAAAGCCCATTGCATGCCCATGCGCTCCAGAATCATGGATTACAAGAATGTCCCCAATTTCGATTTCCGGCAGGGGCCTATCAATTGCGAATTTATCATTATTCTCACAGAGGGAACCAGTCACATCGTATTTACGCACAGGAGCTTCTTTTTCTTTACCAAGCACGGTTATGTGATGATAGGCTCCGTATATTCCTGGGCGCATAAGGTTTGCCATGCAAGAATCCAGTCCTGCATAATCTTTGTATGTATGTTTGAGATGCCTTACCTGAGAAACCAGATAGCCGTAAGGGCCTGTAATAACACGACCGCATTCAAGGAAAACATTCAGAGGATAGAGCCCGTTTGCAGTAATCGTGGCATCGTAAGCTTCCTTTACACCTTTTGCAACAGCCTCAAAGGAAACGGGTTCCTGCTCTGGAAGATAGGGGATTCCTATTCCTCCCCCCAGGTTTACAAATTCGAATTTTATGTCCAGGGCTTTTGAGATTTCAACTATAAGTTCAAAGAGGATTCTTGCGGTTTCTACGAAGTAATCAGGATTTAATTCGTTCGATGCAACCATTGTATGCATTCCGAAACGTTTGACTCCTTTATCCCTGAGTTTACGGTATCCCTCAAATAATTGCTCTCTAGTAAAGCCATATTTTGCTTCTTCAGGCTTTCCTATAATTGCATTTCCTCCTTTAAGAGGGCCCGGGTTGTACCTGAAGCAAACAATCTCCGGAAGGCCTGCATGTTTTTCAAGGTAATCAATGTGGCTTATATCATCAAGATTTATGTATGCTCCAAGTCCTTTTGCTTTTATGAATTCCTCGGACGGAGTATCATTTGAGCTGAACATAATATCCTGCCCTCTCATACCTGCTTTTTCAGCAAGAATCAACTCAGGCAAAGAACTGCAATCTGCCCCAAAGCCCTCTTCTTTAAGGATTTTAAGGATAAAAGGGTTTGGAAGTGCTTTTACGGCAAAAAACTCCTTAAAACCAGGGACTTCCCTGAAAGCAGCTTTCATTCTCCTGGCATTTTCGAGAATAGCTTTTTCATCATAAATATGAAACGGGGTAGGATATTTCTTAATTATTTCCAGAATATCAGCTTTCGTGAAGGGAAGATCCTTTAAAACCATTTTCTTACCTTTATTTAATTTTAGTTTGTATTTTACTTTATATCTTAATTTTAATTGTTTTTAAACAATTCCTTAGTTGATAGTTTTCTATCAATTTGAACTTTTACTTCTTTATTAATTTATCTCAATTTCAGTTATTGGAGGACAAAAAGAGAATTCTCAGGCATATTTTCAGATATATTTCCAGTAATTCCCAGTAATTCCCAGTAATCCCCAGCTGATTTTCAGAAATTACTCAACCGTATCCCAAGCAGTAAAATTCTATTTTATTTGATTTTTAATTTTCTTATACTTTTTTTGTATTTTTGCTTTCTTAACTCAAATTCCTTGTTTATAATCATCCGTTATAAATTCCTTTAAAACTTTTGCTCAAGCGCTATTAATCTTTTTAAAAACTTCTTTAAGCCTTGAATAAGGGTAAGTATTCACAATATCTTCTTTTTCAAGCCAGCCTCGTCTGGCCTGTCCAAGCCCATACCGCATAAATTTGAGATCCGAAAGGGAATGGCTGTCTGTGGAAATAGAGAATTTTAGATCGAAGTCTCTTGCTCGCAGGATAAGTTCGTCGTTAAGGTCAAGCCTGGAAGGCTGGCTGTTGATCTCCAGGACTTTCCTGTTTGCTGCGGCTGCTTCAAAAACTTTCTCAAAATTGACTTCGTACGCTTTTCTCTTTTCAAGAAGCCTGCCAGAAGGATGGGCAAAAATATCAAGATATTTGTTTTCCAGAGCCTTGGTAATTCTTTCGGTTATCTGTTTCTCAGGAGCTGAAAAGCCTGAATGGACCGCTCCTACAACAACATCAAGCTCTTTTAAGATTTCTTCCGGATAATCAAGGCTGCCGTCTTTTAAAATTTCAACCTCGGAACCTTTGAGAATTTTTATCTTAAAGCGATCTGCGATTTTATCGAGTTCTTCCCACTGGGCTTTTATTTTCTCGATTTCCATTCCACGCGCAATCCTTTGTGAACGTGAATGATCCGTAACTGCAAGATACTCATAACCAAGAGCCTCTGCAGCCGCTATCATAGCTTCAGGGCTTTCTTTTCCTTCACTGTAATTTGTGTGGACGTGAAGATCTCCTTTAAGGTCCCTTGCTTCCACAATTTCGGGAAGCTCATTCTTTGCAGCAGCTTTTATTTCTCCCCTGTTTTCCCTGAGTTCAGGGGGAATATAGGCCAGGCCCAGTTTATTATAAATTTCTTCTTCGCTTTGCCCGGAAATCTGCTCTCCCGAATCTTTTGAATAGAGCCCATATTCGGAAAGTTTATACCCTTCCCTGAGAGCAACATTCCTGAGTGCAATGTTGTGCTCCTTTGAACCTGTAAAATACTGAAGGGCTGCTCCATAACTTTCAGGTGGAACTACCCTTAAATCTATAGCCAGCCCGTTCCTGAGAATTACAGTGCTTTTTGTACTGCCTTTTAAAATAACCTCATCAACGTCCCTCAGGGAAACAAAAGCATCCATTACCTTCAAAGCATCTTCTTTTTTAGCTTCTGCCAGGATATCAATGTCCCCGATAGTTTCTTTTAATCTTCGAAGCGAGCCCGTATAGATTATCTTTGAAAGATCCACTTCAGGAGCCCTGGATTTGCACTCCACCTTTAAGGCAGATATAAGTTCTTCTGCAAGCGGGAGGGCTTTCCCAAGAAAAATTCTGGAATGGCTTTTTTCGTAATGCTCTATAGCTTTTGCTATATTTTCTTCGCTTTTTTCCCCAAAATCCTCAAGTTCTCGAATCTTATGAGCTTTTACAGCGGCTTTAAGCTCTTCAAGGGTCTTTATTCCAAGAGCATCACTAAGCTTTTTTAATTTCCTTGCTCCAAGCCCCCTTATCTCCATTAATTCCACTGTTCCCGAGGGAGCGTTTCCTTTGAGTTTTTCAAATTTTTCAACTTTTCCGGTTTGCAGATATTCTACTATATGGTCTGCAATAGCTTCCCCAACTCCGGGAATCTCGGTCAAGCCTTCTTTTCCTTTTTTCATATATATCTTTTCGATATCTTCTCCAAGATTTTCTATGTTTTGGGCTGCTTTCCTGTATGCTCTCGGCTTCCATTCAACCTGCTGGTATTCAAGAATATCTGCGGCTTCATAAAACAGTTCAGAAATATCGCGATTTTTCAACAGCTTTTCCCCCTGTATCTATTATAGCTCATAAATATGCCTTCATAAATATATTTTTATAAATATGTTTGTAAAACTATATCTTTAAAATATATTTATAGAACCCGTATTCGTTAGCTTCTTTTCCCTTTCTTATTCCTCTAACTTCTTTTTTTGCTGTCAAACTTTCTCTTTTAAATTTATTACTTCTTCAACGGTCATGGTATCATATGGCCCTTTATCGTATCTTATCCTTAAAAAACGTGGGAAACGTAAAGCAAGGCCTTTGCTTTCTTCAGTCTCCCCTGCA
>CAZFNE010000054.1:12119-14087 GCA_964520335.1 uncultured Methanosarcinales archaeon
TAAAAAACGTGGGAAACGTAAAGCAAGGCCTTTGCTTTCTTCAGTCTCCCCTGCAGTATGCCCCGGGCTTTCTGTAATTTCTGTCCCAAGCACCTCAATCACAACAGCAGGTTCTACAAAAATATCTGGAAGCATTCTATTTTTTATAGAAACATTTTTTGAAGGTTCGCTTAAAATATGACCTTTGAGTAGACTGTTAATCTCTTTAGCATCTGCTTCAGTAAAACCAGTTCCTACTTTAGTAAAAGTTTCAAACCTCTGTTCTTTTTGATTAAAAAGCGCGCAGAGAAGAGCTCCAAAAGATCCTTTTCTTTTCCCTCTTCCGAAATACATCCCGACAATTACAAGATCAAAAGTTTCCCTTATTCCTTCGGCATACTCTTCTTTCCACTTAAGCCAGAACCAGCTTCTTTTTCCAGCCTCGTAAATAGAGGCTTCACTCATCGATTTAACTACAATTCCTTCCAGGCCTTTCTCCACGGTTTCATTAAAAAAGTCCTCAATTTCTTCAAGATTATCAGTAACAATTCTTCTTGTCAGATGAAGCTTATCCGATTCTTTTACTCTCTCTTCAAGCAGGGCTCTTCGGCTTGGGTAGGGTTCCTTTAGAAGGGATTTCCCGTCCAGATACAAGATATCGAAGAAAAATACAGCTACAGGCATAATTTTAGTATATTTTTCGACATCGTACTTTCTGCGCCTTTTCATTAATTCCTGAAATGAGTAGAATTCCTCTGTCAGATTCCCTTCTTTTTCAACTTCAATGTATGCAATTATCTCCCCATCAAGAACTATTTCATTTACAAGCACATTTTTTTCTACAGCTTCAACAAGATCAGGATATTGAGCAGTGATATTTTCAAGCCTTCGAGAAAAAGCTTTAATTTCATCTCCTTTTTTATGGATCTGGACTCTTTCCCCGTCGTACTTTTCTTCAGCAGCTTTTTTTCCGGAGATCCTTTTTTCTAATTCCTCAAAAGCTTCTACTCTTTGCGCAAGCATCGATTTAATGGGTCTTCCCAGTTTTATGGAAAAATTTCCTGGAGCTTTTGGACCGTATTCGGCAAGGGATTCTGCAAGTTCCCCTATATCCGTGCAGATATTGTAACTTTCCTTAATTTTTGCTGTGAATTTACTGTCGCCTGTAAAAGCAACAGAAAAAGCTTCTAGCAAAAACTGGTCCCCAAAACCTAATCTCAGTTTTCCCAGTACTATCCTGACTATATACTTGCCTTCTACAGGCCCGGCCCTTTGAAGAATTTCTGATAGGAGCTTAATTTTTCCTTCCTGACTCCCTTTTCCTGACGCTTCTCTTATTTCTCGCAGTTTTCCAAAGACCTCTTCAATAGTCAGGGAATTATTTGTCCCTTTATTTAATTCAAAGGCAACGCTCCCTAAATCTCCTGTTTTTGCATATGCTTTTTTTACCTCAGCTTCCAAAACGTCATATGCATCTGCAATAGCTTTTATAGTAAGTCTATCTCCCATCTCAAGGGTTATGTTCTCATAAGCAGGGCCTATGCTTCCAAGAAAAAGATATGAGCTGTCCTTTACTTCGGTTTTTTCGAGTTTTTGAAAAAAATCAGCCAGCTTTCTGACAATTTCCTTATGGGAAGTTATCTTCTCAAGCTCTTCAAAAAGTTCCGCAAGCTCCCCAAACCGGGCCATCCTACCCCCGCAAAAATACTTCGAAATTTTTCTTCTACAATATATTCCTACCCGGTCTTTATTGCTTTGCACTCTTAAAATTCAGAAATAGAAGTTTTTTCTTCCAGCTAATTTTCCATTTTAGCCGCCGCTTTCTTATTACGGACTCGAAGGAGAAACCCACAGGCTTTAGCCGTCGGAGTATGTCAGCGAAACATTTAATATCTAAAAGATGCATGAGAAGAGTACACAGCACTTCCTAAGAACTATATGCGACTGTGGTTTAGTGGCTATGACCTGAGCTTCCCAAGCTTAGAACCC
>CAZFNE010000055.1:0-7790 GCA_964520335.1 uncultured Methanosarcinales archaeon
ATTGTTTTTTGTGAAACCGGGCTTGTTGTAACCCCTTTTTTGCCAGGTGACTCCCTTATCTTCGCAACCGGAGCCCTTGTTGCTACAGGCTCTCTTGACTTTTCAACTGTATTGATAATACTGTGTTTTGCAGCCATTATAGGAGATTCCGTTAATTATCAGGTTGGCCACCTGCTCAGAGATAAAATTTCAAAAGAAGAAAACCTCCGGCTGATTAAAAAAGAACATCTACACCGGACGCAAACATTTTATGAGAAACACGGAGTGAAAACAATAATAATTGCCCGCTTTGTCCCTATAATCCGCACTTTTGCTCCTTTTGTAGCAGGTGTTGGAAAAATGCACTATCCGAGGTTCCTCAGCTATAACGTCATAGGAGGCGTTTTATGGGTGAGTTTATTCCTTTTTGGAGGATACTTCTTCGGAAATTTGCCCTTTGTAAAGGATAATTTCAGTTTAGTAATACTGGGGATAATTATTGTTTCCCTGCTCCCTGGAATTTTCACATATCTCCAGAGCAAACGCGATGCAAACCAGGCATGATAATTTAAAAACAAATGTAATTCCTTAAAATGTTTTATATCTTCTGTTTGGTGCTGAATCGTTATGATTAAGCACAATCAATTTATAATTCAGGGTTAAAACATACAATTCTATTTTTTTCAGCTATTTTAGCTTATTTTCAAATCTTTTTTATCAAATGTGCATTTTAAGAGTTTTCACTTATTTTTTCAGAAAATCATAGAAAATATCAAACGTGTCCATTCAATAATTACAAAGGATCAGAGAATAAGTTCTGGAGAACAAGTCTTACAGCAGGCCGGGGAGGCCAAGCCAGACAATACAGTGGGGAAAGCGGAGCAGGTTGCAGAACACCCTGCAAAAGCTGCTCAAAATGGAAACAGACGAAGCCCATATCAAAAGGTTGGAGTACAGGCTAAAGGAGTTGAACAGCAGGGTCAACATGGAACTATTGAGTCTCAAAAGATAGGAGAGGAAGCCATCCAAACCAACGGAATATTTAAAAGAGCGGGATAGGGAATAAAGCCCGGAAAAAATAAATTGTTTCAGAATAGAGGGGATATAGGGAAAAATAATAAAATGAATAATTTTTTGTGAAATCTTCTGTAAATAATTTTTAATATTTATTTATTTTTTATTTTTTGAATAAATATTCCCTATTTTTTGCACATGCCCATGTTCATCGTGTCCTTCTTTACTTATTCGGATTCCTTTTTTTTCAAAAATTTCCTGGACTGAACTGTCTACTGCAGCTTTAAGGTCTTCCTTTTTGGCATTGGAAACCGCGGAGAGGACTTTGAGTACAGGAATAGCCCCTGCTTCCGATTTAATAATGTCTTCCTGGGGTCCCTCATAGTAAATAGTAACACTCTGTTTTACAGTTTCAGACCCATTATCAAGGAAAAGTTTAATGTGCCCAACAAATTCAGGATTGAGCTTAAGCACCTTTGTTTTTATGCTATTCATCAGTGCTGTTGTAATTTCTTTTGATTCCTGAATACTGAAATTTGCATTTTCAACTGCAAATTCTGCAGAATAACTGCCTACTCCAGACGCTTCTATTGAATTTTCAGACTCATTCAGGGCAAAAGGTTCAGCTTTTTCTTCTGGTGTATTTTTTTGGGGGTTTTCTGACAGCTCTTTAAGGTCTGGCAGCACGATATGCATGAAGTCTTCAAAGCTTTTTCCTGTATCTTTGCCTGAGAGAAAAACTACTCTGGCTTTCGGATTCAATTGCTGGACTGAAGCTTCAAGGATTGGGAGCCTGATAGGTTCTATCAGATCTACCTTATTAATTCCTAAAATTTCGGCATCGATGATCTGCCGCAGAGCAAATTCTTTTACCTCTTTCATCAAGTATTTAAACCGGCTGCCATCGATTAAGGTTACAAGAGGGGCTATTTCCACATGCTCGTCAAGGTTCATGAGCTTAATTTCGTCTCTTATCACGTGAGGAAAGGCAATACCTGTAGGTTCGATCATAAGAATATCGGGGGTGTATTCTTTTGCAAGCAGGGTAACTGTTGTCCTTAGACCTACTTTTAGGGAGCAGCAGATGCATCCGCTTGTAATTTCCTTGGTATCAAATCCAAATTTCTTGATAACATCCCCGTCAATTCCTATCTCTCCGATTTCATTGACGATAATGGCAACTTTCTTCCCCTTTTCTGCCAGATATTTGCCCATATTAATAATGGTAGTGGTTTTCCCACTTCCGAGAAATCCTCCTACCACAACAACCTGCACGCTTTTTCCTCCTGTAAGGGCTTTTTTATTCCTTTATTTTAATTCAGAATCCTTATTATTCTACTCCTTCAACGACAAGGTCTTCCCATTTAAATCCGCTTTGAGGGCAAGCATTCATACAGCGCCTGCAGTTTGCTCCTTCACAGAGGTCAGTCCTAATTCTTATATTGACGCCGTCTGTTATTCTGAAAGCTCCACTGGGACAGGCCTTGGCACATTCCCTGCAATCTGTACAGTTGTCAACAGTTGTTGTAAGGTAAGTCCCGACTTTTTCAAGAACTTCAAGTCCCTCATCTCCAAGCTCAGGGATATCGCTTTCAACCTTGCGGTCAACTTTCAGTTCAGAAGTAGGTTCTTCGATAACAGGGAGTTTTTTCTTTTTCAAGAATTTCTGAAACATCTTGAAACCCATGCCTTCGTTCCAGTAGGCGAGTTCAAGTAAATAGGCATCTTTAAAGGCTTCAGAAGTCGCAAACATTATGTGAGTATCCAGGATTTGTTTTGCAATCGCTTGCAGCTCCCATAATCTGTCTTCAGAAAGCAGGATTTCCCTAGCAACTATCAAAGAGGTATTCCCTATCTGGGAGACATAATTTGTATTATAGGGGATCATTCCTACCTGATGAGCTTTTGCAGCGTCCATATAAGTGCCCGCAGCTCCTGCCATATGGGCAATCTTAAGATCTTCCATATTTATGCCTGCTGCTGCACAGAGAGTGATATGGCCTGCCCGGATAGCTCCTATAGCTCTTCCGGCATTAATAAGGTCTTTATGGGTAAATTTGATCCCATTTTGGAGATGAATTATCCCATCCGGGGTTTGAATATTTGGCAAAATTATAAGCTTATTTTTCATCCCTATTTCTATAAGAGCGATGACTCCTGTGCCTGTAATGCCTTTAGCAGCAACAGGCCCTTTTTCTATAGTTTCACCCGTTTTTGGGTTTACAAGATCCCCTTTCTCAATCTTCATGTCATTATTGAGCACGTAACAGCGAAGATTTTCCCCTTCAAATTCTACATCGCAAATTGTGTGAGGAGACGCAATAGACCCATATTCGATTTCCTGCCCTTCAAGAGCAGGCCCTGCGGCAGCTGATCCGGTATAAATAATCCCGTTTGCTTTTAGGGCCATTTCGGCATTTGTCCCGTAATCCGTTGCAATGGCAATTTCATCACTTTCAATCATTCCTGCCTTTACAATCAGGGCAAGCGCATCAGCTCCAACCTCGTGTTTGATCGCAGGAGGTACAAGTAATTTACAGTTTTTAGCTTCTTCGAATCCCTGTATTTCAAACATAGGCCTGACTCGAGCATCCCTATTTTGCTCTTCAATGTGGTATTTTTGCTTTTTCCTTTCTCCGGCATATGCCAGGTCTTCTATTGGAATGCCCTGAAAAATAGAAAGCTGGATAGGGTTACCACAGATTGAAAATCTCTCCATTTCAGCAGGGTTTACCCCTAATTCCGTAAGGATATTCTTTACGGCTGTTACTGAGAGTTCATGGGCTTTTTCTAGTCCGTAACGGATCGCAAAATCAAGGTGGTCCATTACGTTTGCTCCAGGCAAAGGATTGCGCAGCGTTATAACCGTTTTCTTAATCTTGCCGCTTTCCAGGTCAATTTTCTGGGCTCTAAAACCACTTGTTCCCAGATCGATTGCGACTCCTATTCTCATGTTTTAACTTCCTCCAAAAAAGTTTAAAACCCACATAAGATATGTCTTGTATGCTTCAAATATTTTCTGAGTTTAATAAATTTGAGAAGATTTTGTGTCAAACAGGTTAGCCTTGAAAATTTTACCATTTTTGCCTGGGCTAAATTTTTAACTTCGTTTCTTCCAGTTTGAATTACTAAGGCCTGAGATTCTATTTCTCAATGCGCCCTAAAAATAAATACAAAACGGGTTAAAATTCCAGATTCCTGATACAGGGAACCTAAAATTCCCGTAAAAAAAATAAATGAATTTTTCTTGCTAATTTAAGCGAAGTATTCGTCTCTTGCTGCAACCATGGCCTTGATATTCTCAAGAGGGGTCATGGGAGCAATTCCACAGCCAGGTGCAAGGACATCGACGCCTTCTTCAAGAGCCTGCTTAGCTTCGGCTTTAATCTTGTCAACAGGACCAGGAAGCAGGGTGAATGGACTGGAAATGTTTCCTACGAACCTTGCTCTGTTTCCGATTACTTCCTTTGCCTTCTTTGGGCTTCCAATCTTTTCCTCAACACTGAGCCCTTCAAAGCCACAGTCTGCCATGTCGCTGAGAATAGGGTTTACATTTCCGCAGATATGGAGGACAGTTACGGAATTGACACTGGAAGAGAATTTCTGGAGCCTTGCCTTAAGGAATTTCTTGAATGAGTCAGGGCTCATAAGGTCAGGAGAAGCTACAGGGTCTGCAACGGAAATTACATCAGCGCCTGCCTCTACCATTGCATTTGCATATTTAATTGCAGCTTCGGTAGCAAGGTCCAGAGCCTGTTCGAAAAGGTCGGTTTTCTTAATAGACCATTTCATAAAGGACTTAACGCTTACAAGGTCAGAAGCAACTGTAATAGGTCCTTCCATACCGCCAATAATTGGGACATCGGGGCCTAATTTTTCCCTGATAATCTTAATAGCCTCAAGTACGGCTGGAATTCTGCCTCTCTGCAGAAGGTCTTCTGGAATCGATGCGCCTTCCAGATCTTTTGGGTAAGGGTGACCGGTGACAGAAGGCTGCCTGTTCTTGGTACCCATATTGATTTCACAGCCCATAGCTTCAACAAGCACAGTAAGGCAATAAGGAACTCTTACAGCTTCGAGGCCGCTGAGTTCGTGGTTTGCAATTGCGAGCTTTGCCATAAGTTCCGGGTTTGTGTGAGACTCAGGCCATGGGGCTCCAACTTCGTCCATAAGTTCTACAATTCCGGTCTGTGTAACTGAACAAACAGGAGTTTTATCAACGGGCTTGCCTTCAAGAGCAGCTAAAAGTCTTGTTTTTAAAGTAAATTCGCTCATATAGGTCATACCTTTTAATTTTATTCATTAATATTTATTTTTAGTACAGTTTTATTCTGTATTTGATCTTATTATATAGACCTTTTGAATACAGAATGTTTCAAACTCTGAACTATATTATCCTGAGTTCCAAACCATAACAAAAGATTACAGGCTGTACCTGGGGGAATTAATAATACTCAACCTCCTTTTTTGAACTTCTGGACAGAATGAGAAAGTGTTAATAAAAAATTCTCAAGCTCCTTCGGCTCAAATGGGAGTACGGGTAATTTTTTATGTAACAACTTATAAAAACTATTTGCCGGGAATTTTTTTTTTCCCTTATTTTGATAAACGAAGTCATAAATTTTGATTTGGTTATTCTGCATTCCAGAACTATCTTTTAGAGCTATATTTTAAAACACTTCATTAAAGCTGCCCTTGCACGTTTTGTTTTAAAAATATTATTTGGATCCGGGTTAAATTCTTATTCTCCTGCCACGTTCAGGTATTGGGGGAAGGGGTTTAATGGAGACAAAGGCAACTGATAGTAGGAGTAGACTATGCATTCCTCAGGGAAATGAGCATACTATTTCCCTCTATGAATTTCTTCAAAAAACAGGAGCTAATGAAAACGGGCTCAGTGAGCAAGAGGCTTCGAAAAGACTTCAGGAGTGCGGCCCCAATATTCTTGAAGAAATAGGAAAAGAAAGCTTATTTACTAAATATATCCGGCAATATAAGAATTTCTTTTCCATACTGCTTGCTATAGGGGCTCTTTTAGCTTTTATTGGGGAATACCTTGACCCGGGAAAAGGAAACTTGTACATTGGAATTGCTCTTGCCGTAGTTGTAATTCTTAACAGCACTTTTGCTTTTATACAGGAATACCAGGTTGCAAAAACAATGGAAAGTTTTCGGCAACTCCTTCCCCCACACGCAAGAGCTCTAAGAGAAGGAAAAATTCGAGATATTCTTGCTTCAGAACTTGTTGTTGGAGACGTTATTCTTCTTGAAGAAGGAGATAAAGTTCCTGCTGACGGGCGTTTAATTGAGATAAATTCTTTGAAGGTTGATAACTCAGCCATTACCGGAGAATCAGAGCCCCAATTGCGCTCGCTTGAATGCACGCATCCGAATATGCTGGAATGCAGGAATATGGTCTTTTCAGGAACCCTTGTGCAAAGTGGGAATGGAAAGGCAATAATTTTCGGAACAGGCCAGAATACGCAGATAGGAAATCTTGCAACGCTTACGGAAAAGATTTCTAATGCAGATACCCCCATTAGGAAGGAACTCAATCGTTTTATAAAAATTATTTCTGGAATCGCAATTTCCCTTGGAATCGTTTTCTTCGTCCTCGCTGTGTTTCTTCAAGAACCCTTACTTGGAAGCATTATTTTCGCAATCGGAATTATTGTTGCAAATGTGCCTGAAGGTCTCTTGCCCACAGTCACCCTTGCGCTTAGCCTTGCCTCCAGAAGAATGGCTTCACGTAATGCCCTTATTAAGCAGCTCGAATCGGTAGAAACGCTGGGCTCAACTACTGTTATCTGCACTGATAAAACCGGGACTCTTACCCAGAACAAAATGGCGGTAAATTCCCTTATTATCGGTTTTGAATGTCTTATTCTCGAAAACCCTCTCAGCTCTAAAAGACCTATAGAAAAAGAGATAGAAGGAAGCAATGAACGAATTAAGGGAACTGGTGCTGAAAAAAATGCTAGCACAGAAACAGAAGGAGTTTGTTTTCTAGAAAAGCCTGTCTGGGCTCCTGAGAAGCTGCCGTCAGTTCTGATAAGAGCCGCAGCGCTGTGTAACAATGCAAAGCTTCGCAATTCTCCTCCAGGATATTCCGGAGATCCTACTGAAGGGGCCCTTCTTGTTTTTGCAAATAGCCTGCAAGATATTAAAACATTTCAGGAAGAATTCCCCAGACTTGAAGAATTTCCTTTTGATTCTCTAACTAAAAGAATGGAAGTTATCTGCCGCACTCCCGAAGGAAAACTTGAAGCATATCTAAAAGGGGCTCCGGAAGTAGTCGTACAAATGTGCAGTTCGGCCATAAGCGCAGAAGGAATAAAGAAGCTGGATGAGACTAAACAAAAAGAACTCCTCGACCGACATCTAAGGCTCGCAAAAAAAGGGGAGCGGATTATCGCCCTCGCATACAGGCAGGTAGAAGAAGCAAAAGAATATACTGCAGATTTTATTTTCCTTGGATTTATAGGGATTGTAGACCCTCTGCGCCCCGAAGCCAGGGAAGCTATTGCCAAATGCCATGCCGCCGGAATTAAGGTTGTTATGATTACTGGAGATCATCCGGTAACCGCTGAATCGATTTCTAGAGAAGTTGGGCTTGCAGATACAGGAAACCTTGAGATTATAAACGGCGACGAGTTAAATTCTCTCTCTAACGCAGATCTTGAATCAAGGTTAAAAAATCCGAGTATTGTATTTGCTCGCACGTCTCCCGTACAAAAGTTGAAAATTGTACAGCTTTTTCAGGCCCAGGGCGAGATTGTAACAATGACAGGAGACGG
>CAZFNE010000055.1:7890-11615 GCA_964520335.1 uncultured Methanosarcinales archaeon
AAATTGTACAGCTTTTTCAGGCCCAGGGCGAGATTGTAACAATGACAGGAGACGGGGTAAATGATGCTCCTGCGATTAAAAATGCAGATATGGGAGTTGCTATGGGCAGCGGCACCGATGTGGCCCGGGAAGCTGCGGATATGATCCTCCTGGACGATAACTTTGCTACTATTGTAAATGCAGTAGAGGAAGGGAGGACCGTTTTTGATAATATAAAAAAGTTTATTGTGTATATCCTTGCCAGTAATATTCCTGAAATTTTGCCCTTTATCGCTTTTGTTCTCTTCGCGCTCCCTCTCCCCATGCCCGTTCAGCTAATTCTTGCAATTGATCTAGGGACAGATATGCTGCCTGCAATTGCTCTAGGGCAGGAAACAGCAGAAGGAGATATTATGAAAAGGCCTCCAAGGTCTAGACAGGAAAAATTATTGACTCCTCAGATACTTTTTACAGCTTACGGAATAAAAGGACCTATAGAAGCTCTTGCGGGTTTTTTTTGTTATTTCGCAGTTCTTTTCCAGGGAGGCTGGAATTTCGGGCAAGAACTGGCAAATAATAATCCTCTTTACATGCAATCAATAACTGCTTTCTTTTCTGCAGTTATTATCTGTCAGATAGCGAATGTTTTTGCTTCCAGGACAAGATTTCAGTCTGTGTTTACAAAAGGATTATTCAGCAATCGCATGGTGCTCCTGGGAGTTGCAACGGAGCTATTAATCCTTGCAGTTATTATCTGGAACCCATTTGCAAACCTTATTTTTAATACAACTCCAATTGAGCTAAAATACATTCTCCTTTCCATTCCATTTGGAATCCTTTTACTGGCGGTTGACGAGTTTAGAAAATACCTTTTGAGAAAAGACGTAGGCTGGGCAGTAAAAATCCTTAAGTGGTAAAAATTATTTCCTGAAGCTTTAACAGGATTTTTAATTGGTATGATTCTGAATATAAACTAACTTTTAAACTAACTCTTTGGGCTAAAATATAACTGTTAGCAAATACTATCAACGCTTCATTTCCGCTTCCTGCAAATAACTATGTATATTTTTTTAATTCATTATAATTAGAATCTTTTTTTACTTCAGAGTAATCATCTAAGATCATTTCCTTATAAAAAGCCATATTTAACTCTTTTTTTAGAAAAAAAGTTATCATTTACTTTATTCATTTTGAATTATGATTAAATTATTTTATTATGAGATTCCTCGAAAACTTTTATATAGTATTCTAATTTAAGTTTATCTGTTGATATTATGTTATGAACTTACGCGTTCTACCTTATGTTCAGCTCCAGAGCTTAAACCATGAATGTCAGTAAGAAAGTCCTGGTTATTATTTACATGATCTTCGCCCTTCTTACGTCAGTTGCTCTTTTTTCTTCTTACGCTATTACCTATTTAGGCTATTCTTTTTTAGAGAGTAATCAGAATGAAGCTAATATCAATAATGTAGAAGATATACTGGATCTTCAGACTGAACAGCTTGATAAAGCTAATTGTTTTCTTTCTACAAGAGAAGATATAAGAGCTTTTATGCGTACTCAGGATCCTGAAGTGTTGAATGAGGCAGAATTTTCCAATGAGTTCGGCCAGGGGTTTTACGACTTTATTTATTTTGTTGATAATTCTGGAAAGATTATCTATCATAACACATCAGATAATATCTCAAATTTGAACGCTTCTGATAATTCCTCAACATTATACGCTACTGTTCCTGAATCAAAGAGTAAAAATTCTTTCCTAAATCAGCCAGAATATCCAACTAAAGGCTTATCAGAGCTTGGAAATAAATTTGTTATTATTTCTTCTCAACCAGTATTTGCTACCTCTGACAATGAAGATGCGCTCGGAAAAATTATTCTTGGGAAAAACCTGGATCAAAACTTTACTGATATGATAAATAGGACTACAGAAAAATCTATTTCATTTTATAATACGCATAATGTACCTTCCGAACTGAAGAAATCTTTCTTAGAAAATAAAAATGGAGGGCTCATACATGATCCAGAACAAAATGGAAAAGTAGTTGGCTCTGTCATAGAAGGTATTAATGGAACTCCAGCTGGTATGATTAAGATTGAAGGTAATAACCCTATTCCAGATGAACTGCATAAGTCTTTACAATGCGTCGCATTATTTCTTCTATTTGCAGGCCTGATAATTGGAGCAGCTTGTAAATATTTTTTGGATATAGAAATTGTTTCCCGGATAGTTGTTATCGATGCCTATGTGGATAAAATCGGAAAGAACGAAGGCCCTTCAAAAAGACTTGTAATTAGTGGGAATGATGAGCTTTCAAGGTTAACCGATCGAATAAACCTCATGCTTGACCGTTTAAAAATGTCGGCTGACAAAGTTAAAGCTCAGGAACATGAGAAAAAGATAATCCTTGATGCTCTCAGTGAGTTTGTTATTTTTATTGATCTTCAATTAAAAATAGTCTGGGCAAATAAAGCCTCCCTTGATTATATTGGTTTGGAGCTTGAAAAAGTTGCAGGCCGTGACTGTGAAAAAGTTTTCACAATGCTGGATGAAAGTTCAGGCAAATCTTTTCCAAGAAAAGCTCTGGAGTCAGGCAGCGGGGTCTCAGGAGAAGTTTCTACTCCTGATGGAAAAGTCTGGCTGGTTTCTGCAAATCTTATTAGGGGGGAGGAAGGAAAAGTCACAGGCATCCTGCAAACAGGGCTTGATATTACTGTACATAAACAATCTGAAGAAAAATTAATCCACGCAAAACTTGAAGCTGAGGCGGCTTCCCGTACTAAAAGTGAATTTCTTGCTAACATGAGTCACGAATTGCGGACCCCTTTAAATTCTATTATAGGGTTTTCGGATATTTTGCTTGAACAGGTTTTTGGGGAGCTTAATGAGAGGCAGCTAAAATATATAAATAATATTTCTACGAGTGGAAAGCACCTTCTAGAGCTTATAAATGATATCCTCGATCTCTCTAAAGTAGAAGCCGGAAAAATGGAACTTCATTACAGCGAGTTTTCAATGGCCTCTGTCTTTGAAGAGACAAAAGCGGTTCTTACTCCACTGGCTCAGGACAAATCTCTTGAAATAGATTTCCGAACAGAAGCTGTTTTTACCCTTGAAGCCGATAGGAGTAGGCTTATCCAGGTTCTTTACAATCTTGCAAGTAATGCGATTAAATTTACCCCTGAGGGCGGAAAGGTTTTAGTCAACTGTATAATAAGTGGAAACCGCGTCCTTATATCAGTGATTGACACTGGAATTGGGATTTCCCCTGAAGACCAGAGAAAGCTTTTCCAGCCTTTTACCCAGCTTGATTCATCTTCATCGAAGCAGTACTGCGGAACAGGCCTTGGCCTTGCCCTTGTAAAGAAGATCGTAAATTTACATCAGGGAGAAATCTGGGTAGAGAGTGAAATTGGAAAGGGTAGCACCTTCATTTTTGCCCTTCCTCTTAAAAAACCGCCTGAAAATAAAAAATCAAGGGATTTAAAATTCGAAAATGTAGTTTTAGAGTTCGAATCGAGTAAAGCAGAAGCCCTATCAGTAAAAGATATTATTAAAGTCCCAGAAAAAGTTCTTCAATTGCCTGAAATCCATTACTCCGAAAAGGAAGACGCAGAACAGGAACTTGTACTTACAGTTGAGGACGATAAAAACTCCAGTGAGCTGCTTTCAATTGTGCTCAGGGATGTGGGGTATAGTGTTGCTTCTGTTCCTGAGGGAAAAAATGTTCTTGAAATTGCAAAG
>CAZFNE010000055.1:11715-13981 GCA_964520335.1 uncultured Methanosarcinales archaeon
GGGGTATAGTGTTGCTTCTGTTCCTGAGGGAAAAAATGTTCTTGAAATTGCAAAGAAGCTTAAACCTGAGATTATTACGCTTGATGTCTTCCTCCCTGATATTAATGGCTGGCTAGTTTTGAGACAGCTCAAAAATGATCCCGAAACTGCTTTAATCCCGGTTATTATTATTTCCATGACTAATTATAATGAGCTTGGAATAGCCCTCGGGGCAACTTATTCCTTTACAAAGCCAGTAAAGAAGGCTGAATTAATAACTTCGCTTAGAGAAATTACAACTAAATTTGAATTAAAAAATCCAAAAGTTCTTATTATTGACGATGATGAAAATACTGTAGAACTTTTAAATTCTATGCTTGAACCTGACGGCTTCGAGATAATTAAAGCATACAGTGGAAAGGAAGGAATAGAAAAGCTTTTTTCAGAGAAAAAGCCTGATATATTAATTCTTGACCTTCTGATGCCCGAAATTAGTGGGTTCGATGTGATTTCCAGCCTGAGGGCAAATGAAAATACAAAAAATCTCCCTCTTATTGTATGTACTTCTGGAGAGTTTACTGAGAAAAATATTGAGGAATTAAACAATGAACTGAAAGGGTATCTTATTTCTATTCTGAAAAAAGGCACTTTCGGAAGAAAAGAGTTAATTAATAAGATAAAACAATTAGCTATGCTGAAGAGGCGTAATAATGAAAGAGATTCTAATTGTTGAAGACAATCCCATGAACATGGAACTTATTCTTGACCTTCTGGAGTTTTATGGGCATAACGTGACTGAAGCCGAGGACGGGATAAAGGCCCTTGAACGCCTTGCTGAGAAGAAATTTGACATAATTTTGCTCGATATGCAGCTTCCGAAAATGGACGGACTTGAGGTTTTAGAGATAATAAAGAAAAATCCCGAAATTGCAGACATTCCTGTTGTGGCAGTTACCGCACATGCCATGAAAGGCAGCGAAGAACATTTTATCGAAATGGGATGCGTAGACTATATTTCCAAACCAATTGATATCCACAAATTCAGGGCCCTTATCGACAAATATCTTGGAGAATAACCTGGTTTAAGAATCCCGAGGAGGTATTCTTCTAAACTTTACAGGTTAATCAGATTTTTTCCAGTTTTTTAGACACATCCTTATAATGCAAAAATAGTTCTTCACACCATTTAAGGGCACTTTCATCAAAACTCATGAGGCGCTGGTGGTCAAATTTCCCTTTTTTGTCAAAAAGTACAAGGGAACAGAAGCGCTCCGTTACCACATTTTTAAGAGTTACGTTTTTGTCACAGATATAAATTTCAGTATTTTCGGAATCAAGAAGGTATTTTAAGTCCTCAAAATAATCTTTTTTCATCCTTTCAAATACAGGTTCTGTAAGTATCAGGCATATTTTTGCATTTTTCTTTACGAGCTCAAAGTAAATTTCAACATGTAGAGGGTTAAAATAAGAAAGGAACATTTTTATGTCCTTTGATTCCAGAAGATTTTTCCTGAAATCTTCAGGGACCTCAAAAAGACGATTAAGGTCGGCCTCAAGCATAAAGTAATTTCCAAGCTCATTAATCCTGTTCAGGAGATATTCAGGAATGGCAGTAAAATCATGGTTTGTCCAGTAATCGTAATTTTCCTCAAAAACCCTTACGGTATTCAGTAAAGGCTCCATCTTTTCTACTACTATTTCTCCCATATCGGAAAGCTTGTAAGTGTTCCTGTCATCCTGCACTATCAGGCGCCCCTCTTTTAATTTTTTAATCTGGGGCATAATTGAAGTCGAGTTTACGTTCAGGGCTGTCTTTATTTCATCCCCAGTTTTAGGCCCTTCTTCTAGCAGGAGCAACACGTCTTTTCTCTTTTCTGAAAGAAATGCCAGATCAATAAGTGATATTTTCATTTTGTTCCATCTCCCCGGGAAGCTTCTAAAATATAGAAGAGATTTCCTCCTTTATTTCTTTTCAGAAAGCAACCTGTAGCGCAAAAGTTCTTTCTCGCTAAAAAGCTTTTGGAAACTTTTTGCAGCATTACCTTGCTATTTTCCAGTTGATTCTTTATATTTTTTTCCAAAAAACCCTTGATTTCTTTAAGTTAACTGCTCTTTAAGTAAAATAATATATAATTTCATTTTTTATTTTTGTTATTTCTTCAGGGTTATTTCTTTCCGTTTGTTTTTTTTCTACTGCTTCCCACATTAGTCCCAATAAAAGAATAATCCGACATTCAAATAATATTTTCTTTTATTTATATTTTCCTGATCATAGAAATATAAAAAA
>CAZFNE010000056.1:0-839 GCA_964520335.1 uncultured Methanosarcinales archaeon
GTCCGTTGATCTGGACGTTGTTGAGTTCGCCGAATTCATCGTCAGATTTAATCTCGATGGCGTTTGCGTAGTCAATGAGCCAGAGACCTTCAATCTGAGCAATGCTGTCGACTGCACCCTGGAAGACCTGGTTAACGTGGACCTTCAGGACTACGACATCGTCTTCGCCCAGGATATCATCAAGCTCGACATTCCAATTGCCACCGGCGACGTTATTGACTGAGACGATTTCATCGTCTACATACTGTCCGTCCTTGTTGAACTGCAGCCAGACTTTCTCACCGTCAACATCAACCTGCTTGGCTTCGAGAGTGTAGCCCTGACCAAGATCGAGAGTTTCGCCGGTTCTGATGGTGTACTTGTCATCGCTGTCAAGAACGAGCTTGGAAATCTTGCTAGCGTCGTTAGATTTCAGTGGGATGTATTTTTCGGCGAAGAATCCGATTAAGCTGTAGTTGTCCCAGCCAGCAAGTGCATTTTCATACTCGTATGCAACTTGCTTTATTGTTGACTGATAGACAAGAGCATCCTGTCCAATTACGTTGCCCTGAGTATCTTCAGCATCTAGAATGGAAAGTGACTCAGTTGTTACATTATCATTAATGTCGTAATAGAATGCTGCAAATTCTGTAGCATCAATTGTTAAAGCATTACCGTCACCCTGGGTGTCGATAATATTTTTGATGTCTGAGCCGTTGAACACTGGACCGCGGATCCCAGTTACCTCTGCTGCACTTGCGGCGGATGCAAATACAGTCAGAAGCATGAGAACAGCCAGTGTTACTGCTGCAAATCTCTTCATTTTATTGTTTCCTCCATGTTTGTTAAGATATGTCGTA
>CAZFNE010000056.1:946-7106 GCA_964520335.1 uncultured Methanosarcinales archaeon
ACAAGTGTTCTATAAAATAATTGCCTTATTAAATCTTTTGTGGTCTATTTCAGGCAAATTGAACAGGAAAACCGCAAAACAACGATACAAATAACGGTAAATGTCGAACCCCCTCTCACAGGATATTCAATAGAAGTTAATAAAGAGAATAAATTCGAAACACTTATAAAATACTATGGAATAAGAAGGTATAATTATAACACTTTAAGTTAAATAAATTAAGAAACTACTGGTTTTAAAAATTCTCTATGTTTCTTTTATTATTTGGGTATTTGTGAATCTTTTGAGCTAAAAAGCAGAAAACTTTACAAAAACTTAATTTATTCTAGAATTATCCGGTAAAATAAAGCTTGTGAGACTTCTTAGTATTCTCTGACATCTTTCTAAGCATTTGTATTATTGGGAGCCGCTTCTCCTGAATATATTTAAGTGCAGATCATGGCCCATTTACGAAAAGCTTACCTTTGCTATCGGTATAAAATATTAAATTTTGGAATTTAGGAATCTTCTTTACTGATGTTTTTATTAAACTTCTAGTTTAAAATAAGAATAAATGGTTCAATATGGTTTTGAAATATTTTAGATACTGACTTGAAGCACTTTTAGTATTTTTATAATAATAATGTTCAAAAATTCTTCATATTATGCCATGCTCAGAGAAAATGGATAAAATATTAGAAATTGACGATATATGAAGAGAAATATAAAATATGGATTATTTAGTCGAATAATATTTCACTAAATATTATTTAATATAATAAGATAATATAATAGCAAAAAAGAGATTACATTATTATGATTATCAACAGAAGTTACATAAGCCCATAATTTGTAATTTAATAAGTTATATGGATCAAAACCAAGAAGGGGAATCCATTTTGGAATGTAAAGATATTACTCCGGATGTTATTTGCAGGATAAAAGCTATGAAAGGTGTGGAAGACACCTATATTTTGAATGAAGAAGATAAGCAAAAAGTTTTCGAACTCGAAAAAAAGGCCGAAGGAGCAGTACTTATGGGGCTTGGAGTCGGAGACAATCAGGGAGTTAAGGAAGTTTTTAAACGCCAGATAATTATTGCCTTTACAACAAATATGGATTATGTCTGGCCTGAAGGCCCCAATGTAATTCTTATGCAGTATGGGGAAAAAGTTGGAGAAGATATATACGATCCTGAAAAACTTGAAGAATGTAAAAGATGCGATGATATGATAGTTATGGGTAATTTCATTATTTATAAAAATGCAGTCCCTAAATCGAAAATTGCCCAGAAAGAACCAATTACTGTTGTTCTCCCTCCCCAAAAATGCCATGATGTAGAGTGTGCAGAAGGGGTAATAAATGCCGTACTTGCATCTCCATCTACACCTACGGATGAGTATCTACGGTCAGTAATGGGCCTAAGGCCAGAAACCGGAAGTGGGACATTTCTCATTGGGTTCAATGTCTGTGGAGAAAATTTATAATTATTAAAAAAATAAAAATAAATTTTTATCCATCTATTTTATCCACCTTTATCCACTATTATTGCATGTGCTGGGTGTTGCGCCAGATTATAGATTCCATTCATCTATAATTATAGCATTATATTTATTATGCAGGGAGATTCAAATATTTATTTAAGAAAATTCTCCTTTAGCTTTTTCTTAATTAAAATTAATCTCTTGCTTTTTCCTAAAAGGATAAACTTTTTTAACGCTGTTTTAGGTACATTCAAAGTATTGTAAGAAATAGACATAAATACAAGAATTATAGCAGTAACAGAAACAAAGTCAAGAGACTGGAAAGACGGAACTTGAAATGAAGGAAGATATTTATAATAGGGCCTGCAGGGAGATTCTTGAAGAAGTACTGGCAGGGAGAATAAAAACGGAAGCACAATTAAATGAAGCAAAAAAAGAAGTTAGTAAACGTTATCATTTGCCTGGACTTCCCAGAAACGGAGATATAATAAAACAGGGTTCTCCTGAAGAACAGTCAATAATAAAAGAATTTCTCAGAAGAAAACCTGTAAGGACAATTTCCGGAGTAGCAGTAATTGCTGTAATGACTTCCCCGGCTGCCTGTCCTCATGGGATCTGTATTCCCTGTCCAGGAGGTCCAAACTCTTCATTCAAGTCTCCTCAAAGTTATATGGGAAGAGAACCTGCAACTATGCGGGCTATTCAGCATGAATTTGACCCTTATTCTCAGGTTCAATCCAGGCTCTCCCAGCTTAAAGAAATTGGCCATGATGTTGAAAAGGTTGAACTTATAGTAATGGGGGGAACCTTTTCTGCGCGTGCCCTGGACTACCAGGAATGGTTTACAAAAAGATGCATGGAAGCAATGAATGATTTCAATGGGGAAGAATGGCGGGAAAATGCGTGGAAAATTGGAAATAATATGCCTTATATCCCGCTTGAAGAAGTACAGAAACATAATGAAACTGCAGATATCCGCAATGTAGGAATTACCTTTGAAACCCGTCCGGATTGGGCAGAGGCAACACATGTGGACGAATTTCTTAAATTAGGGGGAACAAAAGTAGAACTCGGAGTGCAGAGTGTTTATGACTTTGTGCTTACACGTATGCAAAGAGGGCATGGAGTTGCAGAAATAGTCAGAGCCAACCAGATTTTAAGAGACAGCGCCTTTAAAGTCGGCTTTCATATGATGCCTCATTTACCTGGAGCAGATTCTGAGCTTGATTTGAGGGGCTTTAAAAAACTTTTTGAGGATTCGCGTTTCAGGCCTGACTACCTTAAGATTTATCCTACTCTTGTAACTGAAGGAACTTCCTTATACAGACTCTGGGAAGCAGGACAATATGAAGCCCTTTCTGATGAGGAAGCAGCAGAACTTATTGCAGAGATAAAAGCAATTTTGCCCAAATGGGTAAGGCTCCAGAGAATACAGAGGGATATTCCAGCCCATCAGATTTTTGCAGGAGTCCGAAAGAGCAATCTCAGGCAACTTGCAGAAGAAAAACTCAGAGAAAAAGGAAGGAAATGCCAGTGTATTCGGTGCAGAGAAGCAGGGCATACTGGCCTTAAAGGAAGAAAAATCAGCGAGAAAGATGTCGAATTAACCGTAGAAACTTATGAAGCTTGTAAAGGGAAAGAACATTTTATAGCCTTTGAAGATCCTTTAGCCGACTCATTAATAGGGTTTACAAGATTGCGATTTCCTTCTGCACCTCATAGGCCCGAACTTCAGGAAACTGCCCTGATAAGGGAATTGCATGTTTACGGCTCAATCGTACCTGTGGGAAAAGAGGCAAACCAAAAAGCCTGGCAGCACCGGGGATATGGAAAAGAACTGCTTGAACAAGCTGAAAAAATTGCGAGCGAAGCCGGTTACCAGAAAATTTCAATCATCAGTGGAATAGGGGCTCGAGAATATTATAGGAAGTTTGGATATTCTCTAGAAAATGTGTATATGTCAAAACTTCTGAAAAATTAAGCTGGCATAATATACTTACTATAATTAGATTTTTCAATATCTGAACAATAATACATTATTACTAATTTTCCAGAAGAGTATAAGTTACAAAAACAAAAAATTCGCATCTATGAATCTTTTTATCAAACCCCTTTGAAAGAAAAAAATAGTTACTGGCATTAAAATTCTATTTGAATTAGACAACTATATAAATAATATAGATATTTAAAAGAAATTCTGCCGAAAAATATTAAATAGTATTATATAATATTTCTACCTGTTTTGCTTCCTTTATAAAGAAATTTAGATACATAGAAGAATAAAAATGTAAACTTATTATTGGTAATGCCTATAAAGGCTGAAAAAACGAAATAGTTAATAAAATAAGCAAAGAAGAATAATGGTTGTGAGGGAGAGAAAAGCAGATAATAGTTTGTTCTTTAACAAATATGGTCACATGAGTAAAGAGCCAATGTCTGTAAAAAAAGAAAAGCATTCATAAAAAAATAAATACTAGATGTTCTTAACATAGTAAAAACCTGTTAATATAACTCAGGTTTTAAAAATATTTGAAGGCTTAGGGAAATAAGAATCCCTGTTAGAGATTCCGAAAATTTGGGAACAAAAACGATTTTTAAAGGACTCAAATGAATTATTTGCAAATTGTGTATTTAATTTGAAAAATAAAAGAAATTATAAGATACAATTTTTGGAAAAAAGATGATTTAGAAAAGAAACCCTAAAAAACCTAAAAATAGAGAATTTTTTTCAAAATCGAATCTTTAAAATCCTGAGATTCCCAAAAAACCTGATAGAATCTGAAAAAGTAAATCAGAATAAAGCAAAAAACTGATAATTAGAAATTAAAGAAACCCTAAATTAGAAATCCCTATTAAAATCCCTATTAAAATCCCTATTAAAACCCTAAAAAATTAAAGAAACCCTAAAAACTCTAAAACCTGGAAAGAACGGTGATAAAATGAAAATTAGAGTTGTAAGCTCAAAGGAAGAGATAGATACTTTAAAACTCGACGAGGAGATTATCCACCTGGCCTTCAGGCCTTCAAACAAGGATATCTTTACTCTCATTTTAAAGTGTCCCGAATTAAAAGCGATCCACATCCCAAGCTCGTATAAGAGGACAATTTCAAGCTCCGCACAAATGTACCTTTCCATGCAAAATATTTCTTTGCTGGAAGGCGATGTCTGGGGGCACAGGAAAGATATTAACGAATACTCTGAAGTCTCGCAACATGTTTTTGACCGCATAAGGGAACTTAAACAGGAAGGGCTTTCTGACGAGGATACTATTGAGAGACTTGTTAGAGAGACAAGACTTAGCCCTGATTTTGTTACTTTCATTATCTCAAATTGATATCAGGCTAATCAGGATTAATGCAATATTTAAAATCGAAATTTTTATTAGCCGATCTATATGATCGGCTCTATTTCTAAAATACATTTTTTAACTTAGCATTCTGGCATCTATTTTACGGTTATATCTGTATTATTTTCATAATGGATTTTAGAATGGAATCTGGAATGATTTTGTAGTTGTTTCTAAAATATTAAATCCTTTAAATATTTATTATTACTTTTTCTAAGCCCATTTGGAGAAGATCTTAAGATTTTTTTGGAGAATTAGATTATTTCAGTATAGATGTGATCTTAATTTTAGAATAATATAAAGTATATCCTCCTGGAATTCCGAAACTTTACGAAAAGAAATTATACTTTTAGAATACCTTTTTAATATATTGTCAATTTATAATTGTTAAACTTTCAAAGGTCCGACCTGATTGAAGGGATAAATTCAATAATGTATTAAAAGAAAAAAATAGATTCTAAGTAAATAGCTTAAGTAAAAGAGTGCAAAGATTAGACGGGATTTCATGACTGAGTTTGAACGTTTGCTTGTAAACTCCTTTAATAATTATATCGAAGAAAAGGGCATAAAAGCCATTTCTTACAGACTTAAACAGCATAGGTTTACTCCTCAATTTCTTGATGTACTTGTTGATTCCCTCAACCCGGATCTGTACCTTGGAATCGAATGTAAAAGCATTTCAGTTGAGAAAGGTGCAACCGCGCTTTATTTTACTCAGCACTTTACAGTAGACAAAAAGGGAGTTCACCAGATAGAGAGAATCTCTAATTATCTGAATAAATCAGGAAGGAAAGGGTTTCTTGCAGTAGAACTTCGTATGGGTACAGGCTGTAGCAGGGAAGCGTATATAATTCCCTGGGAGATTTTAAAGAAAAAATATCTCGGGCAGGACCTCAAACTTACAGTGAAAGAAATCAGGGATTTTCCAGAGATAAAAAGGAATGGGAAGGATTACATGGTGGATCCTGAAGAATGGATATGAAGTCCAATAACTGAAATCCAAGAAGAAAAATCCAAGATAAAGAAATAATTAAGCTAAAGATAAAAAAACCAAAGGGAATTGGGAAAATAATGTCTGAAAGGATGGAGGCACTTCGGAAACAGGCAAGCAAGTGCGCCGAAAGGATTAAAAACTACAGATCGATCCACGTTGTATCCCATATTGATGCCGATGGGCTTACATCTGCAGGTATTATCTGTACTGCACTTGAACGTGCAGGTTTCGAATACACAACACATTTTATAAAACAGCTTGATGAAAAAGCTCTTGATTCCCTTGCAGACGAGAATCATGAACTGGTTATTTTTACTGACCTTGGAAGCGGGATGTGTGAGCCAATAAAAGCTCGC
>CAZFNE010000056.1:7206-13906 GCA_964520335.1 uncultured Methanosarcinales archaeon
GAGATTCTGCAGTTTAAAAAAGACCTGACCCTTTTTGGGAAACAAACTCGCCCGATCTATAAATTACTACAGTATTCTTCTGATCCTTATCTGCCCGGACTTACTGGAAATGAGGAAGCCTGTATTGAGTTCCTGCATACCCTGAACATTCGCTTCAGTCAGGACGAACGCTGGAGGCGCTGGATAGACCTTGAAGCTTCAGAAAAGCAAAAAATAGTTTCGGGACTCGTTCATTACTGCCTAAAATCAGGAATTCCTGCCTATAAAATTGAGCGCTTAATAGGGGAAGTATACATTCTTCTAAATGAGAGAGAAGGTACGGAAATGCGGGACGCTTCAGAGTTTTCGACTCTTTTGAATGCAACCGCGCGTTATGATCATGCAGAAATAGGCCTTGCAGTCTGTATGGGGAACCGGGGAGAAGCATATGAAAGCGCTCGTAAGCTGCTTGCGGAACACAGGCAAAACCTGGTCTCGGGGTTAATGTATGTAAAAGAAAAAGGGATTACCCAATTGAATAATATCCAGTATTTTGATGCAGGCTCGGATATCAAAGAAACCATTGTAGGAATAATTGCAGGCATGAGTTCTACAATAGTAGAAAACAGGAATCTTCCGATTATTGCTTTTGCAAAAGCCGAGGGAGGAATTAAAGTCTCAGCTCGTGGGACTCAGGATCTAATCCGTAGAGGAGTAAATCTTTCGGAAGCTATGTCGAAAGTCTCGGCAGAAGTCGGAGGAGCAGGTGGAGGGCATGATATTGCTGCTGGAGCTACTATTCCGGAAAATACAAAAGAAGAATTCGCCAGAAAACTTGATATCTTTATAGGGGAACAACTGCACAAAAAGATGCAAATGGGGTAAGGATAATTTTTTAGAAAGCTTTTGTGAAAGCTAACACACTTAACGTTGGAAACCTGATAAATACACCCAGCTCTGCATAAAGCTCTGAAAAAGAGCAGAGGGATGTATTAAAAGAAAGATTAAAAAGAAAGATTAGGAAAGAATTTTAAACAAGGTCCTCAATTCTGCTCATTTCTTTAAATGAAATCATTCTTGACATCGCACTCGTATCTATTGAAATTCCATACTCCTGTACAACAGCCATGGGATTTGTACCGCCAATTACCACTATCCCAAGATGGTCCCTTTCAATAGGCACATCCAGTACCCTAGTATTTGGTTCCCCAACTTCGAGAATCCCGCTAAACCCTGCGTCCAGAAGATCAGAAAGGCAACTTTCAATCTCGTCTCTTGCAACCATGGGAGCTTCCCTGAGATTTGCCAGAATTTTGCCCGAACCTGTTCTGAGCATCTCAGAAACAGAAGTGATGCCCTGGGACATAAGAATCTCAAGGGGGTCAACAGTTGTACTTACATAGGTCAATACATCGGTAAAACGCACAGGAATCCCGTTTCTAATCTGGACAACCCCTCCAAGCTTGGGATTTACAGGGACTCCTGCCTTAAGCAGTACCCCATCAATTGTAATACTGCAGACTGTGCCTATTCCGACCTTTCCTTTTTCAATAGTCATATCGCCAAGAGCCTCTCCTTCCGAAATTACCTTCACATAAGGAGTCACTGAAAGCCCACCGGAAATTACCATTTTAAAGATCCCAAGTACATCATCCAGGTCTTTCTTATCAATAACGGATAGATTAAGAATTATATCTCCATCCATTTTCTTAGGATCAAAAGTAGTCCTGTACATAAGATCCTTTATTCTGGAAGATGTAAACTGTATGCGGTGTCCATTTTTTTGCATTTCAACCCTCTATTAATTGAAAGGATTTCTACCTATTATAGATTGTGCATTATTTGTCAGAGAAAATATGTTTTTTGAGATCTTATTTAGCCTGTGAATTTAAAAGATATTCTCCACATTATTAGTTAATTTACATAAGTGAATTTATATAATTAGCTTAAATTTTAACTACAAAGGATATAAATGAAAAAAAGTATTTAGCAGGGTTTAAAAATTAAAAGGAAAATTCACGGTTTCAAAAAAGGAAATTAAAATATATAGAGAAGCAGAGGTTTTAGTGAAACAAAAAGGAAAAAGGAAAGATCCTCAATAAAATTTTACAGAAAGGAGTTTCAAAGTACTTCCGATAAGAAGCCTGTAAAATCCTGAGGGCTTACTAAAAATCGGAGTTTTTCAACATCATTTATAAGATCATACATATCTTCCCCAACACTTAGCTCTAAATCCTCATGAAGTAAAGGTTTTAGATAGCGGATTGAAGGAATATTTTTGTAAAGCGGATTTTTAGCGAATCCATCTTTTAAAAGGAAATAAGAAGCTCCAAAAAGCCTTTTTATAGGCTCATAAACGGATGAGAAATCGCGGCAAACCCAGTTTGCCATCTTAAGGGTTTCTCCAGAAGCATTTATAGTTACATGCCCATAGCCAGGTGGGACAAGCACCAGGTCCCCTTTTTCTGCTGTAATAACCACAACGTCAAGAACGTTATCTTCTTCCCCATATTCTACCTTTTGCAGAAGATAAGTTGCTGAACCCTCAAGTACTTGATAAATTTCCGGATAGGAGACGTCTGTTCCAGGGACATTGGGATGGTAGTGACCTACTGTTTTTGTATATTCCGAACCGAGCAAGCCTGGGGGAATTACAGTAATATCATATCTCAGGTGGTTCGCTTTAATTTTCTCAAAGTCAGAATCATTCTTAGCAAGGTCTCTGAACATATAATACATATCTTTGTTTCTTTCTTCTGTTTGCTCAAACCATTCTTTGTCAAATATTACATCTTCCATGTCCTGGAGTCTTCTGACATCTGCCACAGTTCCTTTGGCCCCAAAGTTCATTGTTACTTCCATTAAATACCCTCTCTAGAGATCACGAAATAGTATCCACATTTAAATAACAGTTTGCCAGAAGGCTGGCATGCAAGACTGAGATCTAATACCAGGGACAGCAATATAAGTAGTAAATTATTTAAGGAGAATATATATTTGCTGCCTGAATTCTGCTTTTTAATCAAATTTTAAGTGAGATCCTTTAAGTCAGATTCTTTTATTTCTTCAAAGCTTCTTCAACCATCTTGGGGTAAGTCAGCTCAATAATAGTTTTTAGATTTACTATATCTTGTTCGTTATATTTAATAAGTTTGTTCAGAGCTCCCTTATCTCCCTGAAGATATTGCTTCCAGAGCCTTACTGCATCAAACCCAGAGATATCTTTAATCTCTTCATCTCTAAATATCCCAAGGGACTTTTCAATACTTTTAAGGCCTCCACTATAGCCTATTCGTTTCAGAGGATACATCAGATCTATATGGAGTTGTTTAAATTCAATTTCAGGGTACTCGGATTTTATAAAAGGGAGGTCAAAACGCGCTCCATTAAAAGATACCAGTAATTTGTATTTTGAAAATTCCCCTACAGCATCATCAAGATTTATGCCCCTGATATATATCCTTGGTTTATTCCCATCATAAATTCCAATAAGAGTAATTTGATCTCTGTTCTGGGAAAAACCTGTTGTTTCTATATCCACAAATGCCATAGAATCAGAAAATAACGGATAAGCCCGCCAATGCTCTGCAGAGGGAAGGCACTGAGAAAAAAAACAGCAGTCCCTTGAAGCTAAATGTGTCAAAGATTTCTTAATTTCTTCACAGATCCTGACTTTCCTGGATGAAGGAATAGGGATTTTATCCTGAAATTCAAGAAATTCTTCCCAGCTCTGAATGCCCTGAGCCCAGATTTTCTGTTCAAGTTTTTTTCCTATTCCCGGAATGTGGATATATGTATTATTTAACATGTTCTCTGTCGGAAATTTAGAAGTACTCTTTAATAAAAGTGCTGCATGAAAGTACAGGCCTATATAAAAAAAGAATTCTTTTAAAGAAAATTTGAAAAAATTAAGAGAAACAAGAAAAATAAAACAGCAAAAAATAAATATTCAAGTAGGAGTTTACCCGTATTAATAATAGCAAACAGAATAAATTTTTAAACTCCGAAGGAAAAATTAATTTAAATAAACTATTGATACGGAGGGCAATTAATGGTTAAAATTTCTGTAATTGGCGCAGGCAATGTTGGAGCAACTACAGTCCAGAGGTTAGCCGAGCTTGAAATTGGCGAGATTGTAATGACCGACGTTGTTGAAGGCATGCCGCAGGGAAAAGCGCTTGACCTCATGCAGGCTGGAGCAATAAAAGGTTATGATACTTCAATTTTAGGGACAAATAGTTATGCAGACATTGCAGATTCCGACCTTGTAATCATTACTGCCGGAATTGCCAGAAAACCCGGGATGACAAGGGAAGATCTAATTAAAACAAACTCCAAAATAATAATAGAAGTCTCGAAAAATATTGCAAAATACAGCCCTGCAGCTATAGTTTTGAATGTTACAAATCCGCTTGATATTATTACATACGTGGCTATGAAATCAACAGGTTTTGATCCCAAAAAAGTGTTTGGAATGAGCGGGGTTCTGGATGCAGGGCGTTTTGCAAGTTTTATTGCAGAAGAAATAAAGTGTTCCCAAAAAGATATACAGGCAATGGTTATAGGGGGACACGGAGACCTGATGGTACCTCTTCCCCAATACACTACAGTTTCCGGAATTCCTTTAACACATTTGCTGCCTGAAGCTACTATTTCAAGGCTTGTCCAGAGAACAGTAAACGGAGGGGCTGAGATTGTGGAACTCCTGAAGCAGGGCAGTGCATTTTATGCACCTTCCTCAGCAATAGTTGCCATGACCGAGTCTATAATTAAAGACCAGAAAAGGATTCTGCCTGCTTCTGCTTATCTTGAGGGACAATACGGGCAGGAAGGGATTTATTTCGGCGTGCCTGCAAAGCTTGGAGCCTCAGGAATTGAAGAAATCCTTGAACTTGAACTGACAGGAGAACAGCAGGAAATTCTCAAGAAATCTTCGGAAACCATAAGGAAAGTGGTTTCAGAACTTGAAATATAAATGAATTAGGAAAATTTATTCTTCACCGATGGAAGAATGATAAAAGCCAGTCTGCAAAATGAATAATATATTGGAAGATATATTGGAAGCATAAAATGAAAATAGAATGAAAAAAATTGTATTCAACATATGCGGTGTCGCTCATTGGTAATTCCATTCGCCAATTAAGGTTACTGGTGAGCGAAATTAAAAATATTAGAGAAAATTCTGCTCTGGCTGATTTTTTGATTCTTGTCAAAATATGGGAAAAATTTATTAATAAAATTTAATAAGAGAGTTAAAGGGAAGTCATTAAATTATTAATCAAAGTTAATTTGCTTAATTAACAACAATTACTATACTACTCTTAAAATACTGAAATTTTCTTTTTTTAGAGAAAAAAATAGTAAGAGGAACATACATACGCTGGGTTGCAAATATGTTGACTTTAATTATTTGAGAGCCAAAAAAGAAAATCATTATATAAAATAAATTTAAAGCTTATCTTAATTCTTAGCAGTATAAAACAAGCACTTGAAACCAACAGAATTAGTAAATACAATTTGTTGAAACTGTAAGATATATAAATAAGTTTTTCCTATAAGATTATGAATAATATTTAAATTAATTTACAAAGCAGGGATAAAATGCGCGCAGAAATTACATCACTCTTTGGTCTAAATATCTACACAAATACCGGTGTATATGTAGGGAAATTACAGGATCTTGTAATTGATATAGAGGAACAAAAAATTACCGGGCTTGCTGTTTCCGAAATAAACAGAGAACTTTTTGACCTGAATACACGAGGAATAATTATTCCTTATCGATGGGTCATAACAGCAGCAGATATCGTTATAGTAAGAGACATTATTCAAAGGTACAAGAAACGAAAGGAAGACTAATATTTTAAAGGTATATGAAAAGCCGGGAAATCTATGCTGAAATGCGCTGTGTTCCTCCTGTGGTTGTGCGCGCTGACGGCAGGAATTTTAGAAATACGCTTTCTGGGCTGGGCTTCAAAAAACCTTATGACGAAAATTTTGCGAGGGCAGTGGCAGACGCTGCTGAACTTTTCATTAAAAAAAGTGGGCTAAGCCCTATCTCTGCCTATACTTTTTCAGATGAAATAAGCTTTCTTTTTATGGAACTTCCATTTGAAGGAAGAGTGGAAAAAATCGATTCTATAGCAGCAAGTTTCCTTGGCAGTGCTCTTACGATAAACTTGCAGCTAAAAGAGCCAGTAGCTTTTGATTCCAGGATAATTGCACTTCAAAAAGAAGAAATTCCTCTTTATTTTCACTGGAGACAACTTGAAGCATGGAGAAATTTTGTTTCTGGCTGGGCATATTATACTCTTCGAAATGAGGGAATGAATAAAAGTGAGGCTTCGAAATATCTCAAAGGGAAAAAAGAATGGCAGATTCATGAACTACTTTTTAAAAGAGGAATTAACCTTGCAGCGCTTCCTGCCTGGCAGCGCAGGGGAATTATAATTTCGTCACAAAGTTATGAAATCTCGGGCTTTAATCCTGTCCTCGGGAAGGAAACAAAGGCCCTTCGCAGCAGGGTTATTCAAAACTGGGAAATTCCAAATTTTGGTTCGGAAGCCGGAAAAAAGTTTTTACAGAAACTTATTAATATAAATTGAGTTTTTGAGAATAAGAAAATAAAGACCAGGAATGTAGAGGCAATGGACAGACTCGAGCTTGTAAAAAGAAATGTTCAGGAAATCGTAACTGAAGGAGAACTTGAAGAGCTTCTTAA
>CAZFNE010000057.1:0-13779 GCA_964520335.1 uncultured Methanosarcinales archaeon
GAGAAGATTTAACGTCAATAAAATCATTCAAAAATATTAAAGTATTAAAGGAAGAGCTAGGTGAATTTTGGGAGAAACATACATTCACACACAAGATGTCGCATTATTTAAAATGGTGACTATAGATTAAAAATCCAAAAATTGGGAAAATCAAGGATTGTAAATTAATACTTTCCATGATTTTCCCTTAATTTAGAGTCCACTGATTTTTATTGATTGTTCCTATCCGGCTTTGTTTTTTATTATCGGGTTTTACTTATTGAAATTTATTTATTTTTTACCTGGTTTTATCTGTTTTAATAATTTTTACCTCTATGATTTTTTTTCGTCTTTAATTAACTTATTCCTCAGAGTAATTTCCTGGATAGGTTTCGTTTATCATAGGCAAATAATCTGCATTTCCGTTTTCGTTAACTGTATATGGAATGTCTCCAACTCCATTTCCATCAGCATCTGTGCCAGGATAATCATGCCAGAAGTTGCCTGCTGTTGTGTTCCAGGTATTGTTCCCCTGTTCTTCCTGGGCATTGTACAGGTTAAAGAATTCGTTCTGGTAGATTGAATTATTAACTGACCCTGTGAAGTATGCTCCAACTCCATTCAGGTAAAGACTGTTAGCGGTTATTGTATTGTTTTGTGAATTCTGGCCGTAAATTCCAAATTCATTCTTTGAAACGAGGTTGTTAGTGAGCATGTTCGCCTGAGCTGACCCAAGGAATATTCCCATTGAACCTGAATATGCACTATTCCCATTAAGGGTATTATTTGCTGAACTGTTCAGGAAAATTCCTCCATTGGCGTTTGTTAAAGCCAGGTTGTTCAAAAGCCTGTTTTCTCCTGAATTAACAAGGGTAATCCCCTGGTTTCCAAGGCTTATCAGGTTGCTTTCGAGATAATTGCCTCTGGCATTATTAAGGAAGATTCCCATATTATTGAAAACAAGAGAGTTCCTGATTAAAGAACAGTTCTGGGTCCCGTCAAGATAAATTCCGGTTTGTGTTCCCTGAATTTCCGGAGAATTCCCGAAAATATAGAAACCTTCTATTGTAACATTGCTTGCGTTAACAGAGAAAACATTCGCTCCACGGGTTGCACTTATTAAGTAGGTATAGTTATTCTGATTCTGGCCGGAGCTTGTGGTAATCTTGACTTCTTTATTAACTCTTATATTTTCCTGATATACACCCGGGTTTACAAGAATTGTATCCCCGTTTTGTGCATTATCTACAGCGCTCTGGATTGAAGTATTATTGCCTATATTACTTACAGTAAAAACTGCAGCATTTGCCTGACTTACTCCCAATCCAAGTAATAAAAAGATTATAGAAATATTTCTAATTAATTTTCCTTCCATTAACTAAACTCCCCTTAATTAATTCGATTTAATTGACAGAAAATAAAATACTGTTTTTATATTAACTCATAGGAATAATAATTTAAGAAAATAAAAACATTTTGAAATATAATTTCTGAATAATAAACCTGAACGTTATTTCATTTAAATTATTAATTTGGTCGTCTGAATGTGAAAAATAAGCCATTTAAAATAGTTAGGACAATAAAAAAGTCGAAAATCCTGCATAATATTAGAGGGAAATGGGCTATCAAAAAGGAGCAAAAACCCTAAATTAATATAAAAGTAAAATTGCAAAATTAGTAATTTCCAATCATTTATTTATTAAAAAAATAAAATTAGTATGAGAGAAAAGGATTTTTAAGTGAGCAATAAAAATAATTTAGTAAAAATATTTAATTGTTTATGTATTTATCTCAAATCTGAGTATCTTATGTATTTTATATTTCAAAGAAATATTTAGCACAAAAACTTTGGGTTAGACCTCTTTCTTGGCCTTATGCAGGATACCTTACGACTTATAAAACTTTCTTGCATAAAGTTTCCTGAAAAATTTTGGAAAATAGAAGTTATTTTAAAAATAAAAATGAAATATGAAATATTGGAGATAATTAAAAATTCTCGCTGATATAATTGATCATTGACTCAAAAACCCGAAGTCCATCATCTGAACCAAGAATCGATTCCGAAGCTCTTTCAGGGTGAGGCATGAGCCCAAGAATATTTCTTGAAGAATTTACAATTCCTGCAATATTTTCTAAAGAACCGTTAGGGTTAGCTTCGTCTATTACTTTTCCATTTTCATCCACATAACGGAAAACTACCTGTGCATTCTCATCAAGTTCTGCAAGAGATTCTTCTTCAGCATAGAACTTGCCTTCCATATGGGCAATAGGCATTCGGATAACTTCGCCCTTCCTGAACTTTGAAGTAAAAGGCGTATCAGTTGTTTCTATCCTTAAGTTGGTCCAGTGGCATCGGAATTTTGGATACTCATTGGTTGTAAGAGCTCCTTCAAGCAGTTTTGCCTCGGTAAGGATCTGAAAGCCGTTGCAGATCCCAAGTACAGGTTTTCCTTCCTCTGCAAGTTTTTTTACTGAATCCATAATTGGGGTACGGGCTGCAATCGCGCCTGCCCTTAGATAGTCCCCATAAGAAAAACCTCCAGGCACAACAACTCCGTCAAAACCTGTTAAATTCTCTTCTTTATACCAGACAGTTTCGGCGTCTACGCCCACAACGTCTTTTAGTACATGCAGGACATCAAGGTCGCAGTTTGTGCCACCGAACTGAATAATGGCAATTTTCATTTTTTTCCCTCAATATTTAACTTTTTAATAACTTTTGAAAGCCTTCAGTTTAAACCTAAGCGTATTTCAGTCTCCCATTACGCTTTATTCGAGTTCCTTAAGTTTGATAGTATAGTTATGAATAATTGGATTTGCAATCAGCTTCTGGCACATTTCATCAACTTTTTGCTCTGCAATTTCTGAGGATTCGGCTTCAAGTATGATTTCATAAAGTTTTGCAGTCTTTACACTGCTGACATCATAACCAAGGTGCCCGAGTGCCCTTTTTGCTGTAGTACCTTCAGGATCAAGCATGCCTGCTTTCTGTTCGATTGTAACTGTTGCCTTGTATTGCATTTAATATGCCTCAATCTTGGATCTTTGATGATCTTAATTTAGCTGCTATCTTTGCTTTAATAATTCTTTTTTAGTCTGAATTTAAATAAAAGCTTTGAAAACAGCCTTAATGAATTCAAAATAATAATTGTGAGTGAGCATCTAATAATTATACCATACTTAAAAACGTTGTGTATATCATAGACTAGAGATAAAAAGTTTCCTTAGAATAACCGTTTATTTTTACATTTAATTTTTTTACATCGCCTTTTTCCCTTATATTCTTCTTTAATAATATAAAGGTATTATTATATATAAATTTGAAATTCAGAAAGTTTTAAAAGTATCTAAAGTCAATTATAATTGGGGTGAAATTTCTGGATCTCAAAGCACAAACAGGTGGAAAATCCAATTCTCCATCATACCAAAATTATGCCCAGGACGGTCTGGAATAGGAGCTGCACCTTACAAAGCAGCTCGTCCTTTGCAGGTATGGAGTGCTCAGAGGAACTAACTGCTGTAGCCGTTATAAGCCTGAAAATAAATTATACCTGACACGCTGCTGCTGTATGTACTGCGCTGATTCAATCTGGATCGGGGACGAAAAAAATGCAAGAAATCCTTTTGCAGCTTTAGAAGGAGACCCTCTTTATGCTATAGAAGTCTTAAGAGAAGAATCTCCTGATAGATTTGGAATAAAGCTCAGGCCTTAAATCCAATGAGAACTGATTTTTTGATAAAAACGGCTTTTCTTTTTCTTTACTCTTTTTAGCAAAATAATAAATACGGATAGAGAGGAGTATACCCCGAAAAACAGAAAAGGAGAAGATATGTGCGGAATTGCAGGAGAGGCCGGAACTCCTGATACAGGTAAAAAAGTAAAAAAAATGCTGTCAGCTCTAGCACACAGGGGCCCTGATGCATGTGGAATTTACCAGGCTGGAAATATAAGCATAGGAAACACCCTCCTAAAAATAACAGGTGATATGTACCAGCCTTTACTGGGAAAAGGTGCTCTCGTGCTTAATGGAGAGATTTTCAATTTTAAAGAGCTTGCACTGGAAGCAGGAATGGAAACTGATTCCGACACCGAAGTGCTCTTTTCTTTTATTGAACAGCAAATCAGGAAAGGGAAATCTGCTTCAGATGCTGTTTTTTCTACACTTTCGAAAGTAAATGGGGACTATGCGCTCGCTTACGCGTATGAAAACGAATTAATCCTGGCTCGAGATCCTGTTGGAGTAAAACCTCTTTTTTATTCTCCAGGAGAAGACCCGGCTTCAAAAGAAAGGAGAGAAATCGGCAAAGAAGAAATAACAAAGCTCCGAAATGGGGAAAATATGAGATTTAATCCAGAAACAACGGAAAAAGAAGCCGATATCGGGTCCGAAGCCAGAGAAGCCAGAGAAGTCAGAAAAAATGCAATTCGTTTTGCTTCCGAAAAAAAAGCTCTTAATAATATAGGAGAATCTTCGAGGCCTTTTCCTCCCGGAAGTGTTCTAAGTTTAAATATTCAAACTGGAATAATTCAAGAAAGATCCCTCAAAATAGAATTCCCCCGGAAAAGAATTTCAAATGAATCCGAAGCAGTTTCCCTTTTAAATAAAGTGATTAGGAATTCGGTACAACTCAGACTTAAGACAGGCTCAGGAATTGCTTTTTCTGGAGGAATTGACAGTACCTTCTTAGCTGCGCTTGCAAAAAAACTTGATCCGACTGTTTCTCTTTATTCGATAGGACTTCCCGGTTCTCATGATATCCTGCAAGCCAAAAAAGCTGCTAAGGCTATTAGTATGGAAAATTCTTTGAAAACCCATCTCATGTCATTTGAAGAAATAGAAACTGCAATTCCCAACGTGATTTATGCAACCGAATCTGTTAATCCGCTGACGATTGCAATAGGCCTTCCTCTTTATCTTCTTGCAAAAACGGTTAACGAAGATGGAAAACGAGTTCTTTTGACTGGACAGGGTGCAGATGAGCTTTTTGGCGGTTATAAAAGGCATGAGGCTTTTCTGGAAAAGGGCCCGGAAACGTTAGAGAGAGAAATTTTCTCTGACCTTCAAAATCTTTCAACTATTAATCTCGAAAGGGATGATATGGTTACAATGGCTAATTCAGTAGAATTAAGAGTTCCTTTTCTGGATAAAGAAGTTGTTAAAATAGGGCTTGCAATTAGCTCTGAGCTCAAAGTCCTGCAAAAAGACGGCGTATATATACGAAAATATATTCTCAGAAAGGCTGCAGAAAGCTTGCTTCCGCCAGACCTCCTCTGGAAGGAAAAAAAGGCAATACAGTACGGGACTGGAGTCCAGAAAGTACTTGATAAACTCGCCAGGGATTCCGGGTTTTCAAAAAGCGAAGGAAACCATATTGAAAAATATCTTAAGTCTGTTGCTCTGCAACAAAAGCTTTTAAATTTGGATCGTAATGAGTTGCAAAATAATTAATATATCAAAGAACAGGGAATAAGCGGAAACCGAAATAGAAGTAATAATATGGTAGTATACTATACAATCGTATCCAATCGATTAAGCAGCCAAATGGGATGATTACTCAAAAGCTGAATCCAATTCTTTTTTTAATCTCATATTTAACGTTATTTGCATTTCAGGATTATTTTTAAATTTTAGTCTAATTTAAACACAAACGAATAACTATAAACAGTTTAAGCAGCATATCCTGCTTAGAAACTCATCGCAGTTAATCTGAATTAAAGTTCAGGGGGAAATCTCATAAAAATAGCGATTACCGGAAAAGGCGGCGTTGGAAAGACCACTCTCTCAGGCACTCTGGCAAGACTACTTGCAAGAGACGGATACGAAGTCCTGGCAATAGATGCGGACCCGGATATGAACCTGGCTTCTTCTCTTGGGATAGAGAACCCACCAAAGCCCCTGGCAGATTACAAAGACCTTATTCAGGAAAGGGCAGGTACGGAAAGTGGAGCTTTTATCTATAACCCTAAAGTAGATGATATTGCAGGAAGTTACGGAGCTATAGGCCCTGATGGGGTCAGGATGCTTGTTATGGGAACCGTAGATAAAGGTGGAAGCGGATGCATGTGTCCCGCCTCTGCTTTTTTGCGGGCTCTTTTGAGGCATCTTATGCTTAAGGAGAAAAGTGCGGTTATTCTGGACATGGAAGCTGGAATCGAGCACCTTGGGCGGGGTACCACTCGTGGAATGGATCTCATGATTGTAGTGGTAGAGCCTGGAGCAAGATCCCTTGAAACCGCTGAAAGGATCAAAAAACTGTCCTCTGAAATAGGGATAAAGCACCTTGCTGCCGTAATTAACAAGGGTGGAGGCGGAAAGGTTAATTATAAGCTTGAAGAACTTGGAATCCAGGTGCTTGGAGAGATACCCTTTGATCCGCAGTTAATGCAGGCAGACCTGGAGAAAAAGGCTCCTATTGATGTAGGAGGAGATGCTGTAGACGCAATTGTTAAAATTAAAGAAAAACTTATGGAAGTAGTTGAAGAAATAAGGCAGGAAAACACCCAGAATAAGAAATAAATTCCAAATCTGTATTAAAACAGACTTTTAATTTTCCTGACTTCGAAATTCTTTAATTCCTTTTAATCCTTTTTTTCCTTTTAATTTTTTGACTTTAGATCTATCTTGTTTGTTTTTTCAGTATTTTATTTATTGTGTTAGTGCTTTTTATTCATTCTGGTTTTTATTTATAATATTTTCTGTTCTCTTTATTTTTTAATTTCTATCTTCTGAAGTCTCGTTGTGCCTTTGGTTTCTTTTTTAGATTTAATTAAAATTGCTATCCGGCGAGTCTACCAAGGTGTTTTTCTTAAATATAATGGCTAAAAGCTTCATTCTCTTTTCTCTTATCAAAGAATCCGATGGATCGATCTCAAGAGCCCTATCGTAGCATTCCATGGCTTCTGCAAATCTGCCGAGATTCTCAAGGGCCGATGCTTTCTGATAAAGAGAAAAAATGTCTTCAGGGTTTATTTCCAGGACTCCATCATAACATTCAATTGATTTTTCATATTCTTTTAAATTGTTAAAAGCAAACCCTTTCAAACACGTGAGCCCTGCATGAGCAGGTTCAATTTCAAGAGCCCTGTTATAGTAATCAATAGCTTCTTCCGATTTTCCTATCCTGTCCAGGGCAAAACCTTTCTGGATCCACGCATCAATATATGAAGGATCCAGATCCAGGGCTTCATCGTATAATTTTAGTTTCTGTTCGTAGTTATCGGTACCTGCAGCCTTTTTAAGAAGCTCCTTGATTTTCTCCTTTTTTTTAAGCTTATCCTGTCCTGATGTTTCCTTCTGGTCCGTTTGGTCTTTTTGATCAGTTTCATCCATTTTTACAGTTTCATTTTCTTCTGCCATTTCCGAAATCCCCTTTTCTCCAATAAAAATCTTATCAGAGATTTTTCATTTTTTGCTTCACCTGCTACCGCTTATTTCTTTCCGAATTAACGTCTTGAGATATATTAACTAGACCTTATTAATTACAACATATATAATTAGCATATTAAATGTTTAATCGCTAAACTCTTAAGCCCCTTATTGTTATCAGCTAAGTTAAATTCAAACTGTTTAGTTAAACCAATATAAATTAAGTTCAATTACAGTTTTAGGTCAAGAGACTGCCGATTTTATATGATGACACAGTTAAAATGCGTATCCTGTTTATTATCCAATTTTTATGTTCTTAAGTGAGATTACTTGATTAGACTTAATTATTCCAGTTTAATTTATATTAGCACTTTTGGTTCTAATAAGATACATTTCCTACTCAAAAATTATTGACATTAAAAAAAATACATTTTCTGGGAATTGAAACTATATCCTTGTGTTCCCAATCATAAACTCTGAATCTCCAGACCGAATCGTTGTTCAGATTATAAAACTTCGGTCCTTAAATCTGTTCAATTAATGCTTTGGGCACCTGGAAGATGCACCTGGAAGATAAGCGGCTAGAGTTGCATTTTTAAGGGAGTTTGGATCCCCTGCTGTAAACTTGAAGTCCTGGAAATGGACTAGACTAAAAAGAGATTTTTTAAAAGGAATCCATGAAGAGAAAGGTTAAATTTAATCCTTTTTCTTCTGCTTACTGAGTTCGGAGAGAATTCTAGCTTTAATTTCAAGAGCAGGTAGGAAATTCGGTTTTAATTCAAGAGCTTTATTGCAGCTTTTCAGGGCATCTTCATATTTTTCCATTTCTAAAAGGACAAGGCTTTTGCCTGCCCAGAGTCCTGGTTCTTCCTGAGCCCTTTCGAGAGCTTTATTATATGTTTCGAGAGCTTCTTTAAACTTTCCAAGCCTGGAATATAGATTTGCAGTACAGGTAAGGGCTTCAAGGTAATCAGGCCTTATTCTAAGGGCATTAAGATAAGCTTTAAGAGCTTCTTCTCTTCTCTCCAGGGCAGATAAAACCGAAGCTTTGCCTGCCCAGGCTTCAGAATATTGAGGATACTTGCTAAGAACCTCTTCATAAGTTTCAAGGGCTTCTTCAAGTCTGCCAAGTCTGGCAAGAATGACACCTTTATTATCCCAGGCAATTTCAAAAGCCGGTTCAAGCTTAATAGTCGTATTATAAGCTTCAAGGGCTTCTTCAAGCCTGCCCATTTCCGAAAGAATCACCCCTTTATTATACCAGATCCTGTAATCCTCAGGGACAATTCTTAAGGCCTTTTCGATTACTTTTAAGGCAGTTTCAAACCTTCTGGCCTTATACAGTAGCACAGCTTTTTGAAAAAGCGCTGTTGCGTCCTGAGGGTGTTTCTCAAGGATATCGGTACATTTTCGAAGCTCTTCGAAAAAGGGGAAGGAAAGATAAAGTTCTCTGGCAGCGAAGAAAAGAGGCAGGAGCGCATATTCTTTTTCTTTATCTCCTTTTGCATTTATTTCGTTATTCCTCTTTTTATCCCTCTTTTTGTTCTCCTCTTTATTCTTTTCTTTAAAAACCAGAGTTTTCATTTGTGGATTATATGAAAAAATAGTTTGATCTAAATTCTGAGAATTCTTCTCTAAATTTTTTAAATTTTCTTTTTGCTCAAATTTCTCTACTTTCTCATTTAAGACTTTTTTTTGAAGTTTTTCAGTTTTTTCAGCTTCCTTAACTTTTTTTGTTTCTCCAACTTCCATTTGCTTAAGTGCCAACTCAAGCCCTGAAAATTTGTCAGGGGAAAAAGGAGAGCAATTTGGAACTTCAAGTATTTCTCGCAGGTATTTTCCTGATTTCTTATTCTTACTGTCCCATAAAAGGTTTGAAATGCCCTTACATTCTTTAAGGAATTTTTGCAGACAGAGACTTCGAGCTTCTTCCTTCTCGGAATTCTCAAGTGTGCTGAAAGCTGAAATTGCGGCTCTGGAGTGTTTCCTGAGATTATTTAAATAGTCATCTACAGGTTGGAAATAAGTCTCCATCTTAAAATCCTCTCATTTGTTCATTCAGAAAATGAGCCGCACAGTGATCTTTTATCAGCTTGTAAACTTTTGCCTTTAACTGCGACTACCAGTTTTACTGCCGATTTAGCTGGTAATACTGTGCCTGGTCTTGGGTCCTGCCTTAAAATTTCCCCGGCCATAACTCCTATTGGGAGTACCCCTTTTTGCTCGGTTATTTCCCCTACGGTAAGGCCAGCTTCTTCAAGGGTTTTTTTAGCTTTTTCAAGGGGTTGTCTCAAGACATCCGGGACTTCAACCGGGCCAGTAACTGAGCTTGAATCAGTTTCTTTTCCCTGTGAGCCTTCTCCGAGTAGCTCTTCGAGGAGCTCAATTGCCCCACTAATTCGAATAAGAGTTTCACTCAGGACAGTTTTCCTATTTTCAAGCTCTATAAGCCTCAAATCAATATCTTTTAAGATTCTCTGTCCTGATTCGTATTCATTTCTGAGCTCAACTAAACGCTGTTCAAGTTGTTCCTTCATGATCCGGTTAACCCCTTTCACTGATATTAGTAAGAATTAATTTAAAAATAATTTATATAATTAATTAGCTCTTTTGTTGGCTAATTTTTTAAGCTAACTTATCTTCATCTTTTTTTATTTTAATCTATTTTTTTCTTTGTTTTTTACTATTATTTTATCCTGCTGTTATTCTGTTCATTCCTATTGTACTTTTTTACTTTTATATATTGTTTTGTTTTCCTTGGAAAATTTCTCAAGCTCAAATCTCTCTTTTAACTGTCTATCATATCTTAATTCCCAAAAAATAAAGAATAACAGGCAGCAGTATAACTCCCATTGCATGGGATTTTCTAACATTCATAAAGGAAGCAAGCATCCCTATAGGAGTCGAAATCACAAATATAAAAAATCCAAAAAGCCCGGTAAAGAGTAAAACCATAATCCCAAGCCCAATAAGAACACAGGTACAGAGCTTACTGTAATTAATCTGCTTAAGCAGGTGGTGAGCATTATTTCCTATCCAGATTGTAGAAAAATAAGAAAACAAAGCTGTAAGGACAATAGCTGCAAAAAAGAGTAAAAGTATTGAAAAAGTAAGGGAATTACCCCCTAGAATTTGTTCTATAGCAACCATTGCTCCGCTTCTTGTCCTTCCAATTATTACAAAAGCAACCAGCCCGAAAATTGCATTAGACGTATTTACTCCGGACATTGAAACTATAAATTCCTTCGAACTTTCAAGAGTTTCCCGGTTGTTAGCATGTGGGTCAGAATAAAGGGAAGTTCTGGAAATTTTAAGTCCAGGCTCAGGAGACTGTTTTTTCAGGGAAAGTTTGTCAAAATCAGATTTTATAAAAAGGCCTGCCAGCAAGGCAGCAATTGCAGAAGAAAGGCCTGGAAGCCACGCTACAAAAGAACCTGCAGCGCTGCCTGTAAGAATTCCTCTTACAATTCTCTTTTGAGAAAGCTTAAGGGCAGAAACGGATTTATCCGGAATTTTTGAGCTTGTAAGTAGGCTTATAATCAGTTGGGACGCTCCAAAAAGCCCGCTCAAAAGAGGCATAAGTGCAGAAGGCTCCCCAAAATTTATAATGGGAACCATTAAATCTTCTCTTGCAAAAGCAAAAATCCCGAGGACTCCAGTTGTCAAAAATAAGAAAAGGGCATAGGCTTTGTATTTATATTTTTCAAACAGACTTTTCCCTTCCAAACCTTCTCCTTCTTTTTGTAACTCTTTTTGTCCCTCTTTGTCTCCTTCTTCATCCCCTCCTTTTTCACTTGCAAGCATAAGAAATACAATTAAAATCAGAATTAGGGCCATATGGGCTTCAAGGTATGGGTAAATTGTTCCAAAGAAAAGGGAAAAAGGAAGTACGAAAACAAGGGATGCAACCACAGAGCCTGCGCTCCCAAGGGCTGAAAGCCTGACAGCCTCAGCTCCTGCCCCATCAAGCAAAAGCCTGTGCCCCGGGAGGACTGCAAGCGCAGTATCCCCATCCGGAGCACCTAGAAAAACTGAGGGAATGATATCATGAAAGGTCTGGGCGACTGCATTAGAAAGAATTATAACAGCTATATAAAAAGGAGAAAGGCCTTTTTCAACCAGGAAAGGGGCAAGAGCCACAAGGGCAAGTGCAAAATTATTGTTATGTATGCCAGGAAGTAGCCCGGAGATTACCCCAAGCAGGTACCCTCCAAAGATTGAAAAAAACAGTAAAGGGAAAGAAATTTCTTCCACTACATTACCCCTTGGTTTTATTACTTAGGGCTAATTAAGCCCGTTGTGCTGTAAAAAACAGCTTAAAATATCTCTAATTCAGGTATTTGTAATTAAAAGTTATAATTTCAAATCTCCTGTGACAACTAAATGCTGAATTAAATAAGTTTAATGCTTAGCTTACCGAACTTGTTGTTACCTGTAATGAGCTTATTTACTTAATTCAGAAAATCCTTCCTGGTATGCCTTCATTAATCGCCTTTACTCTTCTTACAAGGGCAGGGTGTGTTGAAAGCAAATTCGTTGACCATAACCAGAAGCCTTCCGAACCCCTTGCCTTATTCAGATATTCTTCATAATTTACATTTTTGTAAAGATGTTCTCCTGCAGAGAGCACTATGAGCCCTTTTTTGCCTGATGGGACTAGTTTAATTGCTATCCTGTCTGAAGTATATTCCCTCGCCCGGCTCAATGCGGTCCATAAAAGGTCTTTTAAGCCAGGAACAAAAGCTATCGGAAAAATTGAAAGATTGTAAAATAAGGTTACATGTCCTGCCTTTATATGTGCCAGTTCATGTGCGATTATAAACTCAAGGGACTCAAAATCTCCTTCCCGATATGCAATTTCTACTATGTCTGCATAAAAAACCATATAGTTTCTTCTGAAATACAGCCTGGTAGCAAAGGCATTTATTAATCCCCCTTCTTGAATCAAAAAGGCATCAGGGGCCTCACTCAGATTAAGTTCGCTTGAAAGGCGTTTTATGATATTATGAAGCTCAGGAAATTGGTTTTCCGAGATTTTAACTGCATTTGCCATCATGCCTCCATAAGTTTGCCCTGAAATAAATGATAAAAAAACGATCGCTGCCGGGATCACCAGTATGTATTCCATTCCAACTTCATTTGGATACAGAACTGGAGCCATCATAAGCGTAATATAAATAAAAATGCTCACGAGTAAACAGGTTATAAAAAGAGGGATTTCAGCAGGATGTCTCAGATTCTGGATTTCATTGTCAAGCAAATTATTTCCCCCCGAAAGATAATTTATGAAATTTAACTTCCAATGTAAATTCAAGTTAATTCATTTTTAGTTTAAAATTAAATTTCTCAAGATATTTTCGAATTATTTATTTTTTAAATGCGATAATATTCTCTAGATAAATTATTTTACTCAAAGCCCTACAAAAAACTTAATTTCTGGTTAGATATTAAAAGGAAGATCATAATAAATTTTTGTATTAAGTTAGAATAGCCTTTCAATAATATACCTTTTACTACTGTCTACAGAAACATTGTCAGGGAAAACTAAAAATATTTCGGAATTACGGATAATTAAGGAATAATATCTGACTTCATAAAAAATCGAGTTGGAAGCACGTGTTCTAGAATTGGTAATTCGTGCAGTCCAATGCTCTTTAATTATATTTTTGAACACAACAATTTATACTTAACTTGTCAGAAAGAACTAAAAATACAATGCATTGGAATGCAAAAAGGTCAGTTCAATTTCAAGTGTAATTCATTACGTAAATGACTATAGTTTCTGTACTTACCCATTTAAATTTCTTCGTCTGCTTTTTTTATACACTATATCAATATATTTTCTAATAAATTATCAAATACTTTTGTTTAAGGGAAAAAAAGACTAAAATCGTCATATCTTTTTAACGACTATTTATGATCCCCATTTTTAAACAAAAGAATATTTAATTTGATGAATATATAAATATGCAATATAAAAATATTCAATATAAAAATCTATTTTACATTAGTAACCCTAAAAGAGCTCTATATTAGTAAGTAATAGCCACGTTTTGCATATAATATAGCTATTTTCCTGGTTTCAGGCTAATTATTCAGGCAATTCCTCAAATTTTTAATTGAAAATATCTACATTTTAATATTATTTAGTATAATATTTTTCATGGAAAATGGTTTGGTTACAGCAGATGGTACTAAGGTTCTAACTGTGGGAGAATATTGATAGGTTTATCAATATTATTCCTGAATTTTATTTGAATCAATGAAAGCTATTTTGAAGTTAATAAAATTGTCCAGAGAAGACAGAATTAAATCCAAAAGTGGATACAAGGACCCCTCGAAAAACCATGGAAACTAGATGCTAATATCTGGGATCCTAGAGATTGAAATTTATTCCAGGCAAGGGTATGATTCTGTTACATCTCTAGGCTTA
>CAZFNE010000058.1:0-13685 GCA_964520335.1 uncultured Methanosarcinales archaeon
AAAAGGTCATCCCGCTTTTTTTGAAAGGAGAATGTGATATTATAGGGCAGGCTCAAACCGGAACCGGAAAAACTACGGCTTTTGGCGCTCCCATTATAGAGAAGATTCCAGAAAAATCAGGAAAAGTACAGGCAATAATCCTGACTCCAACCCGCGAACTTGCAATCCAGGTTTCTGAAGAGCTCAATTCCCTGAAAGGAGACAAGAAACTGCATATTGTTCCTATTTACGGGGGACAGTCTATGCCTCAGCAGCTCAGGGTCTTAAAAAGTGGAGTCGATATAGTTGTTGGGACCCCTGGAAGAATAATTGATCATCTTGAGCGGAAAAGTTTAAACCTTGGAAATATTGCATATTTCGTGCTTGATGAAGCCGATGAAATGCTTAATATGGGCTTTATTGATGAGATAAAGGAGATTTTAAAGGCAACAGGTCCTGAAAAAAGGATGCTGTTCTTTTCAGCTACAATGCCAAAACAAATCCTGGGAATCGTCAAAAAACATATGCGTAATTACGAGCATGTTATTGTTGAAAAAGAAGAGCTCGTTGCAAACCTGACTGAGCAGATTTATTTTGAAGTTAAGGAAAATGATAAATTCGAAGCTCTCTGCCGGATTATAGATATCGAAGACGAATTCTACGGGCTAATTTTCTGCCGGACAAAAACCGATACAAGCCAGCTTGCCCAGAAACTTGGAGACAGGGGATATTCGGCTGATGCCCTGCATGGGGACCTCTCCCAGAACGAAAGGGAAAAAATCCTGAACAAATTCCGAAAACAAAAGATAAATATTCTCGCAGCTACCGATGTTGCAGCCAGAGGCATTGATATTTTAGACCTGACCCATGTTATTAACTATTCTTTACCTCAGGACCCGGAGTCCTATGTTCACAGGATAGGCAGGACAGGCAGGGCAGGCAAACAGGGAACAGCTATTACCTTTGTTACCTCAAGCGAATACAGACGACTTACATATATCCAAAAGACCTCAAAATCCGACATGAAAAAGGGCCGGATTCCAGAAATAAAAGACGTCATGAAAGCTAAACGATCAAGGGTAAAATCCGAACTCGAAGACACTATAAAGACCGAAGAGTATGGGGACTGCCTTGAAATGAGCGAAAAGCTCCTTGAAGAGTTTCCTGCAGAAAAAATCCTTGCTGCTCTCCTTAAGTATGCATTCAAGGAGAAATTTGACGAAAGTGTATACGCGGAAATCTCAGGCAGCTCGTATGTTGACACGAAAGGCAAAACCAGGCTTTTTATTGCTATGGGAAAAATCGACGGCATGAATCCGGATAAGCTTTGCGAGTTCATCCAGGATGAAACCGGAGAAAACGACCTCAAAATAAGAGATGTAGAGATTTTCCCTCACTTTTCTTTTGTAACCGTACCTTTTGCACAGGCTGAAACTTTACTTGAGAGCTTCAAAAACAAAAAAAGAGGGAAAAAACCCTTCATTGAACTTGCCCAAAAATCGAAAGGAGGAAGTTCAAAAAAAGTTGGGGATTCCCGAGATGAACCCCGCAAAAGTACTAGAAGCACGAATTATGTAAGAAATTCAAGAAGTATGAAGAGAAAAGAACCTTCATACTAATTTACTCTTTTTATTAATTGTTATATTATTCTTTTTGCTTATTATCGGCTTTATTTAATTGTATACATGTGGGGTTCTATTTATTTTTAAAACTTAGATGAGAAATTAATTTAAAAATCTAAAAATTATTTACTTTCCGAAAAAGGTTTTGATTCCTACTAAAATGACGAATATTCCAAAAGCTTTTCTGAGAATTTCGAGCGGGAGCATGTTTGCAAATTGTGCTCCGAACTTTGCACTGATTATCATAGCTAAACAGATAATTATACCGGCATATACGTCGCTATATCCTCTTTTATAATATTCAAGAAAGGCAAGAATGCCAACAGGCGGAAGCAAAGCGACCAGAGAGGTTCCCTGGGCCTTTAACTGGGAAAATCCTTCTAAATACATTAAAGCAGGAATAATTATTACGCCTCCACCTATCCCAAATAATCCGCTTAAAACCCCTGCCGCAGCACCAATCAGTAAATAGATTATCAAATCTTGCATAATTTATTAACCACCCATAATTTATTAACCACCCGAACGCATTTTCAAAGAATACCCCAATTCCTTTCGTACCCAAATATTTTTTATCAAAACATTTTTCACCAAAACTTTTTACCAGGAAACAGGTGAAATAAACATTCATGCAAATGAAAATGATCATTTAATACAATAGAAGCCAGCTTGCATATAAGAGTACCAGAATAACTCGACTACTTTAAAGCCTGCATTTCTCAGGAGCTCTAGATGTTCTTCAACAGTTATCGGGAAATATTCGGTTCCGAAACGCTCCAGATGCCCTCTTATATCTTCTTCGGTTCTTCCATGGGTTAACTGGAATTTAGCCCAGTAGCGTTTCCCTATTGCAATACCTTCCTCGGTTAAAGGCCGAATATTCTCGAAGGTAACGAAAACTCCGCCTTCTTTTAGTAGCTTAAAACAAACTTCAGTAGCTTTAGCCCTGCCTTTTTGGTCAAGATAGTGGTGGCACTGGATAGCTGTAATAACATCAGGTTTTTCTGAAAAATCCTGAGAGAATTCATGAGTAGGGGAAGCTTCTAAAAATTCCATTCTGTTTGCAGGATAGACAGACAGCTTTAGCCTGGCCTGATTCAGCATTCCTTCGGAGGGATCAAGCAAGAAGAATTTTGTGTCCGGGAATTCCTCAATTGCCTTACTAACAAGAGAACCTGTTCCGCACCCGGTATCCATCCATATTTTTGGAGAGGTGGGAAAGGATTTGATAAAATTAATTGTTTCCTGATGAAAAGCTGAATAATAAGGAAGAAGGTTATGAATTTGAGAATCGTAATCTTCCGGAAGGGATGGAGTAAAATTTTTTATAGATTTTGTTGCACTCATAAAGTAAATCCTCCTAATTCCTAAAAAGCAGATTTATAGCCCCATTAAACTTATGATTTATAATAAGCCTCTTAAAGTTGAATTTATTTAATAATATCCAAGAAAAAGAGTATACTTTAAAAATTAACATATAGAACAGATATATTTTTACATCTTTTATTCAGGAATGGAGAGAAATGAAGCTGCTGTTAATTGCTGATATTCATGGAAACTATGAAGCCCTTCAGAGGGTTCTTGAAATTCCTCATGATAAGGCCGTTTGCCTTGGAGATATTGTAGATTATGGGCCTGATCCGGACAAATGCATTGACCTTCTGCGCAAAAAAAGAATCCAAACCGTAAGGGGAAACCATGATAATGCAGTTGCTTTTAAAGTAGACTGCCAGTGCGGGTATAAATATAAGCATCTCTCAATAGCGACAAGAGAATATACATGGGAAATCCTTGACAAAGACAAGATAGAATATTTACAGAAACTCCCTCTTCTTATCAAGCAAGAGATAGATGGAAAAAAGTTTTATTTTACCCATGCAAGCCCCAGCTCTATGTTTGAATATATCAAGCCTGAAACCCAGGACGAAGAAATTCACGAGATGATAAAAAACGCAATTGAATCAGTTGAAGCGGATTTTCTTATAGTCGGGCATTCTCATATTCCCATGAACAGGAAACTTGAAAATCTTACAATTATAAATCCAGGCTCTGTAGGCCAGCCAAGAGATAAAGATTCCCGCACTAGCTGTGCTGTTTTTGATACTGAGAGTGGAAACATAGAATTTATTCGGCTTGATTATGATATTGACGCGGTATGCACTAGAATTAAAGAAAAAATGCCCTGTGCAGATGAATTGATAAAAATTCTCAAGCAAGGAGCATGAAATCAAAATAAACAAAGCAAAATATTGAATTAAAAAATAAAATATACAGAAATGATATGAGAAGTCCTGCATATATTAGTTTAATATTCAAAATGCCTATAGCTTAACTCTTTTCGATTTATCTTTTTATTTATCTGGATTACGGATATAATCAGGAAAGATCCGACTTTTCCAGCACAATATACTAAAAAGGATTTACCGAAAAAAATTAAACCCCTGCCTTCATAGTTGAAGCTCTGTGATCTCAATATTCAGGTTTGCAATCTCAAGCGTTGCAATAGTTGCCCTTCCTGACAGAACTCCGGAACATTCTCCAGGATTTATTACAGGCGTACCGCCGATTATTTTAACTCCAGGATCATGAGAATGCCCCCTGACCACAACATCAAAATTACCGGATTCAGCAAGCGCTTTAACTACTGTTTCATTTGTTCCATGCAGGAGGGCAATATGGAGTCCATCAATCGTAAGGTCTCCAAACTCTCCGCAGGCAACAGCCCCAATTTCTTCGAATTTTTTAGTGAGTGTGAGCTTATCTCCATCATTGTTCCCAAATACAAAGTAAAGCTTGGGTTTCAATTCTTTAAGCGCTCTGACAGTAAAAGGAGAAATGATGTCTCCCGCATGAAGCACTGCTTTTACCTCTTTTTCATTAAAGAATTCTACCGCCTTCTGGAGAGCATTCAGGTTGTCATGTGAATCAGAAAGAATCCCAATCAAGTAATCCCACCTTCATAACTATTAATTTCCCCGATTTAATAAATTCTCGCATTAAATATATACTCAGGTATTCTTAAAAAGGAATTCGCTAGAGATTTATTTATAGTCCTGTTCTATCCTGATTTTATTAAAATTTTTTAATAAGACTGAGATATATCTTAAAAATCCAGAATGCGCCTAAAAGCTGGAAATAAAAATTGTAAATTAAAAATTCAACATAAAGCTTGGAGCCTCCTGAATTTATACAATTAAATATTTTATTAAATGGGAAGGCTAATTTTATATACAAGTATAGATATTACTGCAATAATCCTGAGAGAATATGTTGAGAACCTTAGTAGATCATAATAATATTTCTTCTAAGGAGCAATGAAGATTATTTACGGTCATCAAATTTAATCTTTATTTAGTCAGTTGAATTAAATAGCGAGATAAAAATGAAAGCTATAACCCTTCTAAGCAGTGGGCTTGATTCGGTTGCAGCACTTGCAATTGCGGCTGAAACTCTTGACCTTGAAGTGGCAATTACTTTTGATTACGGGCAAAAGGCCTGGAAAAAAGAGATAGAATATTCGAGAAAAGTCTGTGAATACTTTGAACTCGAACATAAGGTCATTAAGCTGGACTGGCTTTCGGAGATAACTTTTACATCGCTGGTCAATAAAGAGCTGGAAATTCCCTTCCTGTGTGCTGAAGATATAGATGAAGCAGCTCCTCCTGAAATTACAGAAGCATCTGCAAAAGCTGTTTGGGTTCCCAATAGAAATGGGGTAATGCTCAATATTGCGGGAAGCTTTGCAGAAAGCCAGGAATGCGAATATATTGTTGTAGGTTTTAACGGAGAAGAAGCTGGAACTTTCCCGGATAATTCTCTGGATTATGTAAAGGCAGTAGACAATGCTTTTTTATATTCGACCCAGAACAAGGTGAAAGTACTGGCTCCTCTTATAGAATTTGATAAAACGCAAATAGTAGATAGAGCCCTGAAAGCAAAAGCCCCTCTTGAGTATAGCTGGAGCTGTTATTATGGCGAAGAGCTCCCCTGCGGGAAATGTGAAAGCTGTTTGCGCAGAGCCAGAGCATTTAAGAATTTAAGGACAAAAGACCCCCTGCTGGAAAGACTTCTTAAAGAGAATAGAATTAGTTAAGTCTAAAAATACACAATACAAAACCGAATCGCGCAATACAGATACACAATTATAAAACAGGTGTAGAGAGATTTTATGAAATGTGTTGTTTTATCTGAAAAATTCGATTACGATGGAAGCCAGATTTCTTCCTTATGGGCCTATAATAATTTCGGGATACAGGAAGATTCGATTATAGCTTTTAGAGGGGCCTGTGACGTAAAAATCGAGCATATGATTGATCTTGAAGACAGGCGTGCAAATGAAGCGATCTGGTCTGAAGATATGGTAAGTTTCATCATTGAACATTTTGACTCTACAGACCTGAAATTAATTTACTCCCGGCAGAGATTTTTTACGGCTATTGTCGGGGAACATCTCGCCGAACTTGGAATCCAGACAAGAAGGGAAGGAGATGACCTATTTCTTAAAGGAAAAAAGTTGACAGTATCAATTGCCAGTACTTCTGCCGTTTCCCAAAAGATCCATTTTGGAATTAACGTCTCTCACGAAGTGTATGGGAACCTTAAAGAAGCCGGAATAAAAGAAGAACAAATTTCAAACTTTATGCAGGCTTTAGGCCATAAATACGCCCATGAGCTTGAGGATATAGAAAAAGACCTCAGGAAATCAAGAGCCCTTGGAGTAATGTAAATGTCTTTTTCAGAGTATACATCGGCTCCTATTAAAGAGGTTTTTTGTTCCGTACAGGGAGAAGGTCCTTATGTCGGTGTAAGGCAGGCTTTTGTTCGTTTTTCAGGCTGCAACCTCAATTGTGACTACTGCGATACCGATTTTGAAGCTGTAGAGGCCTGCAATTATGAAAGAATAGCAGGAAGCGGAGTTTTTGAAAATTTTCCCAACCCTGTAAGCATTGAGGAACTACAAAAGATGCTTCAACCTTTTAGGAAGCTACATTCAATCTCCCTTACGGGAGGAGAACCTCTCCTGCATGCAGATTTTATAAAAAAACTCGACATACCGGTTCCTCTCTATCTTGAATCTAATATGACTCTCCCTGAACAGGCAAAAAAACTCAGTGAAAAAGTAAGCTACGTTTCAGGAGATTTTAAGCTTCCTGATGCAATTTTAAAGGCCACCTCTTCAAAAAGGGAGCTACATATAGAAAATACGGTAGAATGCTTTAAGCTCCTGAAGAAGAATAGCTCAAGAGACTGCTTTTGTAAAATTGTTGTGGGCGAAAATACTGACTTTGAGACTTTATTATTGGCTACGGAAGCCATAAGCCCTTATATATCCTGTTTGATTCTCCAGCCCGAAACCCTGACTCGTAAGCTGGCAGGAACTGTCCAATACACCCAGAGGACCATCCGAAAAATTCTAGAGCTACAGGAAAAGCTGCTTGAATTGACTGATACACGTGTTATTCCGCAGACACACAGGATGTGGGGATGCCTGTAAAATGACTTTATAAGGCTTAAAATAATTTAACATTAGAAGAATTCTCATCAGGCAAAAAAGAAATAAATGAAAAAGTAAAGAAGACTGAATTCAACTAGAAAGGAGTTTGGAACAATGGGAAAAATGAGATTAGGTGTTATTGATTTTATTGATAGTGCGCATTATCTTCCCGGGCATGGAAAATGTGGAAAAATGCATGGTCACACTTATAAAATCGAAGTTGTTGTAGAGGGAGAAGTTGGCAACGACGGTATGGTTATTGATTTTTATGATCTGAAAAAAGGCATAAAAGAAACTCTCCAGGCTTATGACCATACCTTACTAAATGAGATAATAGAGTTCCCTAGTTCAGAATATCTTTGCCAGCACATTCATGCCAGCCTTCTGGACAAATTTGGATTCCCCCTTAAGGTAAAAGTGTGGGAAGGGGAAGGAAAATGGTGCGAAATGGATAATTTCTCCAAAAAAAGCTAAAAGAAGAATCTGAGGAAGGTACGCTAAACTCCTTATTTTTATATTTTTTTGTATTTGCTATTTACTTTCATTCTTTTTTTCTTTCATCTGAATGAGTCCAATTAGAAATGAGATCTTCATATAATTAATTCAATTAACATGTCCTATTTTATCGATTTTATTTTTCGGATATCATTTTTGGGAGATCATTTTTTGGATATTATTTTTATGATTTATTCTACATCTCGAATATCTGCTTGAAATTAATCAACTTATTTTCTACATTAGAATGAATTTTTTACATCTGTGGTATATTTTTATATAATTATGGCAATTTTAATTGTGAGATTTGGTTTTTTGGGTCACTTTAGAGATTTTAAAGTAATTTTTTGAAAAAAGCTCAATTATATCTTAATTAGATATTTTAGCCCTGAAAATTCCACAATGTATATCAAGGGGCGATATCATAAGTTTGCGTAGATATTATTAAGTTCCTTTATACAGAGAGTTCCTGCTGTATTTTTAAACCGAACGGAGGAGAGGCCTTTGCCAGAAGAAAGTTCTATAGATAAGCCTGATAACGACCTTAAATTTGATGATGAGCTCTTGAGAAAGATTGCAGAGCACCCCTGTTATGACAGGAAAGCCCAGCATAAATACGGAAGAATCCATCTTGCCGTGGCTCCTAAATGCAATATTCAGTGTAACTTCTGTGTTCGGGAATTTGATTGTGTAAACGAGAGCAGACCTGGAGTTACCAGTAAAGTCCTGACTGCCCAGGAGGCACTCGAGAAAACAGGACAAATTATTGCAGATTATCCATTTATCAAGGTCGTTGGAATTGCAGGGCCAGGAGACCCTCTGGCTAATGACGCAACTTTCGAGACTTTTGAGTTAATAAAAAAAGCGTACCCCGACCTCACGCTTTGTATGAGTACGAACGGACTTCTGCTTCCTGAAAAATTGCAGGACCTGCTGCGCGTCGGGGTTTCTACCCTAACGGTAACGATAAATGCAATTGATCCCGAGATCCAGGCAAAAATAGTGGATCACATTGTATATCATGGAAAATTTTATAAAGGGGTAGAAGCCGCAAAAATCCAGATTAAAAACCAGCTAGAGGGGGTAAAAGCTGCCGTAGATGCAGGGATTGTGGTTAAGGTAAACACTGTACTTATTCCCGGGATCAACGATAAGCATGTAGTTGAAATAGCCAAAAAAATCAATGAACTTGGAGTTTATATAATGAATGTAATGCCCCTGATTAATCAGGGAGCTTTTGCAGACATTGAGCCTCCAACTGCAGAAGAAAGAAAAGAGGTCCAAAAAGCCTGTGAACCTTATGTCCTGCAAATGCGCCACTGCAGACAGTGCAGGGCTGACGCTTATGGACTGCTTTCCCAGGACATGTCCCAAATGAGTGAAGAACGAAGAAAACTCATAAAAATTCAGTCAAAGGAAGATTTCGAAAAAGCGAAAGAAATACTTGCGGAAAATGGAAAAGAGAAGACAGATTAATTGAGAAATTACAAATTTGAAATTCATTAATTGAGAATTTACTATATGGATCTAAAGATTAAAACAAAGCTGAAAAGGGAAGTAGAATATACTCCCTTTTTCAGGCTGTTTTAAAATTCTAGTTTTTTAATTCGCTTTAAATTACTCAAGAGTGATTGCCCCGCCAGGGCAGGTATCTTCGCATGCCCCACAGTCAAGACATTCGCTTTCATCTATAACTGCAAGCTCATTATTAAGAGAAATTGCAGCAGCAGGGCATTCATCTACACAACTTCCACAACCAGTACAGTAATCAGAATTTACTTTTGCTACCATGTTTTTTACTCCGTTTTTATTAATAAGTGGTTTAAAAGTTCTGAAAAAAAATGTTACGTTGACTTGATAAAAGAATAATTTTTATAAAAATATAACGCCTCTTCATGGAAAAAAGGCAAAAGATGTTCTTTATAATGAATATTATTAAAAGTTAAATTGCTAAAAATTATAAGAAACTATAAAAATTATGAGAAATTACAGGACATAATTGTAGAAAAATTTTCTTTTAAAAGTTTAAAAGGGAGCCTGACGTTGAAGCTTGAAGAACTTGCAGAAAAAATAAAAAATTTTGAAGGGGTAACCCGAAAGAAACAGATTGAAGACATTGTTTCGATTTTCGAAGCTGTGCGTCCAGAATACCAGAATGCAATTGTTGATTTTGGAGATGATGCAGCCGTGATCGATATAGGAGGCGAAGATGTTATCCTGTTTGCAGCCGATGGGATATGGGGAAGGCTCCTTGATGCCAGTCCCTGGTGGGCTGGATATGGGGCTGTAGTTGTAAATATAAATGATATTGCAGCTATGGGAGGAAAGCCTCTTGCTATGGTCGATATAGCTTCTTCGAATTCTCCTCAGGCGTGCAGGGAACTTATGGAAGGCCTGGCTGAAGGAGTCAGGAAATTTGGCGTTCCTGTAGTTGGAGGGCATGTGCATCCTGATACTCAATATAATTCGCTTTCAGTCGCAATTATCGGAATTGTCAAAAAAGACTGCGTAATCAGGAGTGATACGGCAAACCCGGGGGATCTTGTAATTGCAGCTTATGATATGGATGGAAAAATAGGCCCCAATTCCCCTTATAGCTGGGATACAACATCCTTTAAAGAGCCTGCAGTGCTCAGGGAGGCCTACCTTGTAACTCAGGAGATAGGGAAAAGAAAAATCGCAACTGCAGGGAAAGATATCAGTAACCCCGGGCTTATAGGAACGCTTGGAATGCTTTGCGAAACCAGTTGTGTAGGGGCCTCCGTAGATCTTGAGAAAATCCCAAGGCCTGAAGAAGTTGACTTCGAACAGTGGCTAAAAGTACATCCAGGTACGGGCTATGTTTTTACTGCAAGCCCGGAAAATGCAGAAGAATGCGTAAGGGTTTTTGAAGAGGCAGGCCTTACGGCTAGGGTCATTGGAAAAATAGAAGAAGGCTCAAAACTCGACATTTATAATGAAACAGAAAGAGTAACTGTATTTGACTTTTCAAAAGAAAGTATTACAGGCATATGTTCTGAATAATTAAAACAGTTGTCTGTTATATTTACAGACAATCCTTGTTTTTTAGATTTTTTATTTCTTTATTCTTATTATTTAGATTATTCTTTTTAAATTATTACTGTTATTCTTGTTTTAATCATTTTTTAAATTCATGTACCTCAAGCCTTCTTTTAATTCAAAAAATCTTGAATTCTTATCCTCGATAAGCCTTTAAGATTTTATAGGTTAATGGCTTTCTATCCAGGCTTTCATTTCATCATAAAGGAATTTTTCAGCGGCCTGGACCTTTTCAAGGGGTCCGCGCAAAACCAGAAGTTCTCTTTCTTCGGTGTTGGCAACGCCTACGAACATTTTCCGTGTAACAGGTTCAAGGCCAAATTCTTCCACAATATCATAAATAATAGAAACTACGGTTCCGGGGGGAATTATCAGGTCATAGAGGTCTACAGGCCCTACTTCTTCACCTGTTTGTGCTGCTTCTTTTTCGAGCTCTTTTCTCGTGATTAAATCGTCCAGATTAAGGGTCTTGCTCATGTAAAGGTCACCTTCTCTTTTATCTACATTTTTATCTACATCTATTAATTTTTCCGCACTCGTACTCTTTTTTCTAATCTATATTACTTATCTTCATTATTTGTAAGCTTCTAATTTACAACAAATCTAATACGGGTTATATGAGTATCAAAATAAATGGTAATAGACCATGTAAGGATCAAATATCTTAAGTAATTAATCAGATTCTTTTTTTGTATAAACTTATGATATGAAACTACTCATATGAATAGTAAGAATAAATAGTAAACGAGCGAATTAAAATGAAATCCTGAAAAGTAGTGCGGGTCACAATTTCTGCGGAAAGTTAAAATTTAGCTCAAGTTCTATACCTATTATCCAGAAAGGTACAATAAACCTAAAAAACGCTTTTCTATACCGCTTCCTGCATTCTAGAGAAGCTCTTATTTAGCAAGAATCTGAAAACGGTAAAAATTAAAGGACTCAAAACAAATTATTTATAAGGCAAACCTTAGACCAATGAAGGTTTCTAAAAAACTAATTAAAATTAAACTGCCCGAGCTTGATTTAGAAACGATGAGATACTCAAATTAAATGTTAAAAATTAATAGCCAGTATTAAATACATGCAGAACTGAAGTAGTAGAATCGAAGTATTGAAAGTCACAAAAGTCACAACCTAAACGTTTGTTGGGGCATGTTTCCCGTCTTTATAAACGCGATTAGAAAAGATAAGGGAATAAAAATAGCTAAAGAAATATTCTTACAAAATTCAAAATTTCAAACTAACCAATTTCGAAATTCTAAATAAACTTTACTTATAATAATACTATGAGAGGATTAGAATGCAGCAGTATAAATTAAAGCGCGGATTTAAGCCTGATATTGAAAGGATTTATACAGTTATGCAGGAGTGTTTTCCAGCAGAAATAACCAGAAAAGATGGAATTCTTGAAGTAACATATGGGGCTATGTCAAAAATAACAGTCTGGATTGAAAACAAAATGCTCTGTGTAGACACAGTCTCTGATAAAACCGTAACAGATGATGTAGTCATACAGACAAATAAAGCTTTTCGAGATTTTCTCTTAAAAGCAACGGGATATACAGCAAAAGAGCGCATAAAGAACGCTAAAAAAGAGGTTGGAGAAGAATAATCCTCCTTCTGGAAGAAATTTAGTGTGTGAGAAATAAATATAAAAGAAATATTCTTTTAACCCGATTTCATTTCAATCCGATTTTAAAATTAAAATTCAAATTCAGATTTCACGATTTTGCCCGGAGGTATCCCCTTGAACACAGATTTTCTGGAAAAACTGAAAAGCTTTGAAATTCCCACCTGCCTCCGGGTCTGCTGTGGGACTGACGGCTCGGTAACCTTTCTTCTGGAAATAATGACCAGAAAGGAAGTAAAAGTGATTACTGAATCACAATACACGATTAAAGCCGATAAAGAACTTGCTGCCCTTTTAGAGGTAGAAGAAGGCAGCGAGATTAATGACAGAATAGTTAAGCTTACTGCCGGAGAAACCGTTTTTGTGCACGCAAGGTCTCTTTCCCCTCTAGAGCGTATGCCTCAAACTATGAAAGAGCAGCTTATGCGCGCTGACATTCCTATAGGCCGGATTCTGCGCAGCCACAACCTTGAAACCAGGCGAGATATGGGTGAACTTGAAATTCTTGAAGGAGAGCCTACTTTTAACGGAATCCCTGTGCTTTCCCGCTCTTACAAAATAGTGCACAATAATTATACCCTCATGTGGATCAACGAGCGTTTCCCAATCGATAGCCGCTGGAGATTATAATTAGAGTAAAAATCCAAAACTAACAGAAAAAATAGCAAGAAGCAAAAAAAAGCAAATTATATGAAGGAAAAATTAGGCAAAAATAAGATCTAAGAAAATATAATTTGATTAAACAATATTTAATATTTTTTTCTGTTTTGCGTGCCAGTCGAAAGCTTTATATCTCTGCTGTGATATTTTGGAGATGCTCTTACAGCAAGAGTGCCTTGGTGGCTTAGGGGTATAGCGCGTCCTTGGTAAGGACGAGGTCGCGGGTTCAAATCCCGCCCGAGGCTTTTTTTCTTTTTTTATTCAGATCCGTATCTCTTTTATTTGTATTTATCAATAATAATCAACCGGACTATATAAGCATATCTTTTATTTCATAATCTTGTAATGTATTTCTATTCTGTGAATGCTACTATATTAGGCTCAAGCTGAAGACAAGAGGTTGTCGCTGTTTTCTACAGGCTTGTAGAGCCAGTTAGACTTATTAGCAAAAGAGATTTGACAATAACTTATAAAAAATGAAGCATTAGAATCGGGTACTACACAGTTTGTGATTGAATATGAAAGCAAGCTTCGTGCTTTTCTTAATTTATTATATTCAAATTAAAAGAGTTCAAAGAATTCATAGTAAAACCTAGAGACTGATCTGTTATCGTATTGAGACACTTTGATTTAGCAATATTGTCTGCTACAAGTAAGACTATTAGATCACCTGCTCTTTAACAAACAATGTCAGTAGATCGCTAAAATCTTTCCTCCACTCTTAATCTACCTCCATTTATCTCAG
>CAZFNE010000059.1:0-13507 GCA_964520335.1 uncultured Methanosarcinales archaeon
TCCCGACGGGCTCATAACCCGTAGACCGATGGTTCGAATCCATCCCCCGCTATTGCAAATTCTTCAATAAAGTTAAATTACACACTTTTTAATTGGTTTATTTGGCTCATGAATCTTGATTCAGGATCAAAAATCGCCATTGTTAGAATTTTAATTTTTTTAATCCTTGGAAAATTCTTTTATAATAACTACTTTATAACAACTGCCAGTAATTTAAAATCCTTACTTACTTATAATAGAAGTTATCTTTCTGTGACTGTTTTAAGCTTAAATCCAAGGCTTATTAAGGGAAGTCCACCTTCTTACACAGGACTGAAGAAAATTAAATAATATACAATTAGCTTTTTATTTAGTATAATTTATCCAATATCGAATACTTACTCCTAAAATTTATTCTCAAAAATTGAGCAGGACGATTTTCGTATGGTAATGGAAAAACTAGGAGACTCCTTACAGGGGGCGCTCAAGAAGCTGATCGGCGCGGGGAGAATTGATGAGCGCACGGTCAATGAAGTTGTAAAGGATATCCAGCGGGCTCTGCTCCAGGCTGATGTTAATGTTAAACTCGTTATGGGAATGTCCCAGAAAATAAAAGACAGGGCAATGAAAGAAGAGCCTCCTGCAGGCATGAACCCAAGGGAGCATGTAATCCGCATTGTTTATCAGGAATTGATGAACATCATAGGGAAAGGGGCCGATGTACAACTAAAACCCCAGACTATTATGATGGTTGGGCTTCAGGGAAGTGGAAAAACCACAAGTACCGCAAAACTTGCGCGATATTTCCAGAGAAAAGGGCTTAAAGCAGGAGTTATTGCAGCAGACACTTTCCGTCCAGGAGCTTACCACCAGCTTAAGACACTTGCAGAAAAACTCAATGTTGCTTTCTACGGTGAAGAAGGAAACCGAGATGCTATCGAAATTACCAGGCACGGGCTCAAAGCGCTTGAGAAATACGACGTAAAAATTGTGGATACGGCAGGCAGGCATGCTCTTGAAGCCGAACTCATAGAGGAAATGGAAAGAATTAATGCCATTGCAAAGCCAGACCATAAATTCATGGTGCTTGATGCAGGAATTGGCCAGCAGGCAAGCCAGCAAGCTCATGCCTTTAACGATTCTGTTGGTATCACAGGGGTTATTATAACAAAGCTTGACGGTACAGCCAAAGGAGGCGGAGCCTTATCTGCTGTTTCTGAAACAAAAGCCCCTATTGCCTTTATAGGAGTTGGAGAAACTCCTGAAGATTTTGAAAAGTTTGAAGCCGATAGGTTTATTTCAAGGCTTCTTGGGATGGGTGATCTCAAAAGCCTTATGGAAAAGGCTCAGGAAACCCTCACAGAAGAAGATGTAAATGTAGATGCTCTTATGCAGGGCCGTTTTACCCTGAAAGACATGTACAAACAGCTTGAAGCCATGAACAAAATGGGGCCTCTGAAGCAAATAATGTCAATGCTGCCTATGGGAATGGGAGGGCTTGGAGGTGTTAAACTCTCAGATGATATGTTCCAGGCTACCAGTGACAAAATGAAGAATTACAAAATCATCATGGACTCTATGACTGAAGAAGAAATGGAAGACCCTAAAGTTATTGGAGGCTCCCGAATAAAAAGGATATCAAGAGGCTCGGGTTGCAACCCTGAAGAAGTAAGAGAACTTTTGAAATATCACAAAACAATGCAAACTGCCCTCAAAGGCTTTAGAGGCGGAAAATTCAATATTCAGAAGATGATGAAGAAGAAGCTCGGGATGTAACAATCCCGAGATTTTAATTCACGGCTCATTTTGCTTTTGGAGTTTATTTCACTTATATTTAGATATTTTACAACTCTCAAGACTTTTCCATAGACTTTTATCTTAACCTATTTAAAAAATAAGTAGTGGGCAGTTTTGAAAATTTTAATAATTTAGCCATTAAATTTAGCTATTATATAAATGGATCATCAATACTGATCACATACTTCGAAGAAATTTGTAAGCAATTCTTCCCCTTTTTCAGTATGAGAAACTTCTGGATGCCACTGGACCCCATAAAGCGGTTTCGTAGAGTGGCGCATAGCTTCGATTTTACAGATTTCTGACCTGGCAAGATGGATAAACCCCTCCGGCAAAATAGCAACTTCGTCGGCATGAGAAGCCCAAACAGTCGTTCTTGGGCCAAGTCCTTTTAAGATATCGTCTTCTTCAAGTATTTCTATTTCAACTTCTGCATACCCGCCTTTTGCCCCTGCATGAACGTGGCCCCCATAGGCCAGGGCAATTGCCTGATGCCCAAGACAGATTCCAAGGATAGGAAGATCAATTTCCTTTGCATATTCGAAACATAAGCCCGCTCTTTCCATCTCAGGACCTCCACTGAGAATTAATCCATCAGGCTCTTCTGCCAGAATATCTTCAATAGGCATTGTATTGGGAATAATTTTTGAATTCATATCAAGATCCCGGACAGCCCGGTGAATGAGATGGCAAAATTGTCCGTAGTTATTAACAATAAGAATTTTTAATTCTCTCATGATTCGTCCGTTTCCTTTATAGCCACTAATTTATCTATTATATCTACTCGAAATTTATACTAGATCTTTTAAATCCCTGTAGCTCTGAATTCTTATTTCTGAACTTATTTATTAGCCAATCTTATTCTATTTTAACCCTTGGATGATTCTGTAATTATAATTTTTTTACTTTTCGTTAGTCTGCGACTCTAAAAAATCCCCTCTTATTTAGATTTTTAAGATTTACTTACTGATATTTGCTTTTGAGGTTTTTGCTTCATAGAGTCTAATGTTAACAGGAAATGAACTATTTGATTTGTACATGTTTTACCTGGATAAAAAGCAATGAAATAAATAGCTATAAAAAGACTCGCGATATGTACTTTATACTTCTATTCAATACTATAACGTACAATGATGAGTATTTTAAACACATAAGTCATACATAAACAAATAAACTTATATACGTGTTATATGTTAGTGTGTATCATACTAACACGTATCATAAATACAGTATAAGGAATTCTTTTAAAAGCTTACATAATTTAGTAACTGAATTTAAAAATGTTAGAAAGCCAGGCCAAATCCAGCCCAATTGCTGAAATATTAAGACGAAGATATTAGAGTAGAGTTAAGCGAGTAAAAACTGAAAACAGGGTAATATAATGTCAGAAATAGGAAAGAAGATCCGTATAGAAAGGTTGATGAATAGAGAAAGCAGGAACATGGTCATTATTCCCATGGACCATGGCATCTCCGATGGCCCTCTTGAGGGCTTGATTAATATTACTGATACAGTTAACAGGGTCGCCGAAGGAGGGGCAAATGCGGTCCTGATGCAAAAAGGTATGGTTAAATACGGGCACAGAGGCTACGGGCACGATATCGGACTTATCGTACATATCAGTGCATCTTCCGTCCTGAGTCCTGACCCCAATGCTAAAGTACAGGTATGTAGCGTCGAAGAAGTAATTAAAATGGGAGCAGACGCTGTTTCTATGCATATTAATGTAGGGTCAGAAACTGAGGCAGACCAGCTTGAACAGCTCGGAAAAATTTCCAGGGATTGCACTGAATGGGGCATGCCTTTATTAGCAATGATGTACCCCCGAGGCAAGAAAATCACCAATCCGCATGACCCTGTAAATGTAGCACATGCTGCAAGGATCGGAGCAGAACTTGGAGCGGATGTTGTAAAAACAGTGTACACTGGAGACCCGGACAGTTTCAGGAATGTGGTTAAAGGCTGCCCTGTACCTGTAATCATTGCAGGCGGGCCCAAAACCTCAACAGACCAGGAGCTTCTGCAGATGATTGACGAAGCAATGGAAGCAGGAGCCAGAGGAGCTGCAATAGGAAGAAATGTCTTCCAGCATAAAGATCCTGTCAGGCTCACAAGAGCCATCTGCGAAATAGTCCACCACAGGAAATCAGTAGAAGAAGCCCTCGAACAGCTTAAATGAGATCAAATAAATTTGTGCAAAAACATGCATAAAATAGGACTCAGGAAATTACTAATGATCAAATATAACATAATCAGATTTGATCTAATTAGACATTGGAAATTAAGAGGGGTAAAAAGAAAATAAGACTGAGGAAGTAAAGTCAGGAAAAAACCAGAACCCAAAAATAACATAACGTTAAAAGAGATCCCGGAATAGAAACAGAAAATACTGAGGTTGAAGCGTTTGAAAAAGAAAAGTGTCTGGATAAAAGCTGATGAAGGCGGATGGGAAGAGCAGAAAGAAAGGATTAAGACAGGCCTTGAGTCAGGGGCAGACTGCGTTCTTGTAAATCCAGGAGACGTACAGAAGGTCCGGGAACTCGGAAATATTGCAGTAGCAGCCTTTGCTCGTGATGGAAAATCGGGCGCAGATGTCATAGTTGTAGGAAAAAGAGGAGAAGGAGACGGAGCAAAACCTTTGCCCCTGGAAATTCCAGGTTCTCTTGACCTGAATGCAGCTACTTTACTTGCAGATAAAGGGATTCCAGTAGGCGGGTATGTAATAATAAGAGATAAACGATATGAACATTTTGCAGCCGAGATGGGAAAGATTTGTAATTATCTGCTTGTAACAGGCACAGACTGGAAAGTTATTCCTCTTGAAAACCTGATTGCTGAACTCCAGAGTTTTAATGTAAAGATTATTTTTGGGGTAAAAAGTGCAGAGGAAGCAAGACTTGCCTTCCAGACTCTTGAAATCGGAGCAGACGGGGTCCTGCTTGACAGTGGAAACCCTCAGGATATAAAAGATACAATTAAAGCCGCAAGAGAGCTTGAGAGCGAAGAAACAGAGCTTGAAACTGCACTAATTACCAGGGTAGAAACTCTTGGAATGGGAGACAGAGTCTGTGTGGATACCTGCAATCTTATGCAAAGAGGCGAAGGCATGCTTATAGGCTCCCAGGCTAGTGGAATGTTCCTTGTAAATTCCGAATCTGAAGAGAGCCCGTATGTTGCAGCCCGTCCATTCAGGGTTAATGCGGGTGCAGTTCATTCTTATATAAAAATTGGAGATAAAACCCGCTATCTCTCAGAACTTCAGTCTGGAGACAAGGTAACCATCATCGATTCCAGGGGAAGGCAACGAGAGGGGATTGTGGGCAGAGTTAAGATAGAGAGTCGTCCTCTTATGCTTATCGAAGCAAAAGTAGGGGATAAAACCGTAAGTGCAATTCTCCAGAATGCAGAAACTATTAAACTTGTAGGAAAAGACGGGACTCCAATTTCAGTTGCTAAACTCAAGCAAGGAGATGAAGTCCTCGTAAAGCTGGAAGAAGGAGCCAGGCACTTTGGCAAGAAGATCGAAGAAACAATAATAGAGAAATAAACTAAAAAATTTGGGATAAGCCTGAAATAATTTCTGGATAAGTCCAGGGTAAATAAGGAATAATTCGGAGTGGAAATGGTTTTTATCGGCCCATTTAACCTTAAGGAAAAAGCTGCAATTGTTGCAGTAATCCTTGAAAATCCCTTGCAGGCTTCAAAACAAGCGGCTGAAATGGGAGCTGATATCCTGGAAATCCGGTTGGATTTACTGAAAATTACAGATGCGGACAAAGCTGCAAAACTAATTCAAGAAATTAAATTTGAAATAAAGCTTCCAGTAATTGTAACAAATCGCTCTTCCCTGGAAGGAGGAAAATGGCAGGGAAAAGAAGAAGAAAGAATAAAACTTCTTTTAGATCTCTTTACTTTGGGAAATGGACCTGATGCTGTAGATATCGAACTTTCTGCAGATAAAAAAGAGAGAGATAAACTGGTAAAAGAAGCAAAAAATCATGGAAAAACGGTGATAATTTCTTTCCACGACTTTTCAAAAACTCCTTCGGTTCAGGAAATGAAAACAATTCTTAATGAAGCATTTATGGCAGGCGCGGATATTGCTAAACTTGCAGTAGTGCCAAATTCTATGAGGGATGTACTGGAGTTGCTTGGACTTGCTCTTGATTTTAAGGAAATGAACAAACCTATATGTACTATTTCAATGGGAGCACCAGGAAAGCATACACGGATAATAGCTCCGCTTTATGGTTCAGTACTGACTTATGCATCAGTTGAAGATGCATCTTCAGCAGCTCCCGGGCAGCTTCCAGTAGCCAAAGTCAAAGAAATAATGGGGATACTTGAATGAAACAAGTTTTTGGAGTGTTTGGAGATCCTGTGGCTCATTCCCTTTCTCCTGCAATGCATAATGCTGCATTTTCGGCTCTTGGGATGGACTGTATTTACCATGCGTTCAGAGTAGAGCCCCAAAAACTTGAACAAGCGATTTTAGGAGCCCAGGCTATGGGATTTGGCGGGCTTAACCTTACTGTGCCCTTAAAAGAGACAGCTTTAGCCCTTAAAAGTATAGAGCTTGATCCGCTTGCAGAAAAAATAGGAGCCATAAATACTATTGTTTTTGGAGATTCCGGGGAAATTAAAGGGCACAATACAGATGGTCTAGGGGCGAAAAAGGCGCTTCTAGAGGCTGCAGTGGAAATAAAGGGGTCTAAAATTGTGATCGCAGGTGCAGGAGGAGCCGCAAGGGCTATTGCCTTTCAGTTAGCATCAGATGGGGCTGACATCGTAATAGCAAATCGCACAGAGGAAAAGGCAATTGAACTTGCAAGGAATATTTCGAGTGCAACTCATTCCGGTAAAATAAAAGGAACCGGACTTTCAGAATTAAAAAATCTTCTCAGCGAAGCAGATGTCCTTATTAACACTACGACTATGGGAATGTACCCGAATACAGATACTGCTATTGCAAAAGCCGATGACCTTCATTCCAGACTCATTGTTTTTGATATTGTTTATAACCCTCTTGAAACAAGGCTTTTAAAGGAAGCAAAAGCTGCAGGGGCAAAAACAATAAGCGGGGTTTCGATGTTAGTCTACCAGGGAGTAGAAGCCTTCAAACTCTGGACAGGAATCGAACCTCCAGTGGAACTCATGAAAAAAACTGTTCTGGAGGCTTTAAAGGCTTGAATAAAGACCTGGAAATCCAAGAGACAAAAATAGAGGCAGACACTTCTCAGGACGCGAACCAAAATAAATTGGATATAGAGCAAAATGAGCTTCAACAAAATAAATCATCAGAGAGAATTAAAGTCCTGATCATTGGTGGAACAGGAGAAATGGGGCAATGGTTTGCCCGCTTTTTTAAAGAAAAAGGCTATAGTGTTACAGTTTGGGGTAAAGGAGGCAAAATAGAGATTGCCAGGAAACTGGAAGTTCCTTTTGCTTCTGATCTTGAATCCGAGATCTCAAAAAATGAAATTGTAATAGTTTCTGTACCTATCAATGTAACCGAAGAAACTATAAAAGAAATAGCTCCAAAAATGAAGCCTGGAAGCCTCCTTATGGATTTTACTTCTATAAAAGTAGGGCCAGTCGAGGCAATGAAAAAATTTGCTCTTCCTTACGTGGAAATTCTAGGTACTCATCCAATGTTTGGCCCAAGTATTCGTACGATAAGAGGACAAACTGTAATCCTGGTGCCTATTGAAGGCCGCTCGGAAAAATGGTTTGCTGTAATAAGGGAACTTTTTGAGAAAAGCGGCGCCCATGTAGAAATAACAACTGCAGAAGAACATGACAGGCTTGTTTCAGTTGTGCAGGGATTAACTCATTTTGCCTACATAACGATAGGAACGACTATAGATAGGCTCGATTTCGATGTAAATAAATCCAGGAAATTCGTAAGTCCAGTTTATGATATAATGCTTGATTTTGTTGGCAGAATCCTTGGCCAGAATCCTTATCTTTATGCTCTTATCCAGATGGAAAACCCTGGAGTCCTTGAAGTACATAAAGCCTTTATAAAAGAATGCGAAGAGCTTTCAGGACTTGTAAAAGCCCATAATGAAGAAGGGTTTGTCAATAAAATGAAAAGCGCTGCCAGAAAGTATGGAGATACAGCGCATGCACTGCGCAAATCTGACAAATTAATCAATTTTAGAATTGCAGAATACGAGACTATTTTAAATTCGATTGGGAAAATTTGCGGTTTTGTCCACTTTTATTCTGGAAAAATCCATGTCGGGACCCTGGAAAAGGCAGGCCCAGACGAAATTGTACTTAAAAAATTTGTCTCAAAAGGTACTTCGCCTCAAATAAAAAATAAATCAATAAAACTAAAGCTTGAAAATCTACGCCTCCTTTCAGAATCCGAACTAAGGGAATGGAGGAGAGAAAATCTCAAACATTCGATTCGGGATATTTCAGTTTTTATTCCGGAAAACGCTAACCCGAAAACGATTCTTGAAGCTATTAATATAAATAAACATCTTGCAGCCTGTGAAATCAGCGATATTTACAGGCAAAACAATTTGGCTGAATTTGAAGAAAAAGGAAAAAACGAAGGAGAGCTTGCAGTGACATACAGAATAACTATTTTTGGAGATTGTAATGCAGATTCCATAGAAACAGAAGTTATTTCTCTTCTTTCCGGGCTTGGCTGCAATATAAGAAAGAAAGGTTGAGCTTGCCAATAGAAAAACGCCCAGAAGGATTATTTTATAGTCACAATCTGCACTAATAAATACAGAAAGTAATATAAGCAATTAAAAAAGATAAAATATCAATGTCTGACGTTAGATGGAAAGTTTATTTTTTGTTTACTCTTATCACTCTTTCCATATTTTTTTCAATTTTTGCTAGTGAAAAAAGCGGGGAAAGCGGTGGGAACAGAATATATAATTTAACAGGAACAAATGAAACAAATGCTTCTGTAGTAGCCTCAATTTCAAGGGAAACTTCAACTAACGATCTTATAAATGAACTTAGAAGCGGAAACACTGAAACGAGTTTAGTTGTTGCAGTCAGGCTTGGGGAGCTTGGAGAACCTGCGGCTGATGCGATTATTGAAGAACTCGAAACAAATGCTTCAAATTCTAAAGAAACAAAAGATTACATGCTGCTTGCACTTCTTAAAACCGGGGATAAAAGAGCAGAAGAAGTCCTTTCAAAGAATATTGGGAATGGAACATCAAATCTGTCTGCAGGTGAAGAACAAAACCAACCAGAGGTTTCAGATGATTTTTCGCAAACTTTAAAGGAAAAAGACCAGGCTGCAAGGAAGCGTCTAGCCGATTTTCTTAATATGGAGTACAAAGAGAGAACTGACGCGCTTGAAGAAGCCTTAAAGTCTGAAGACCAAAATGCCACTGTTTATGCGGCTTATACCTCAATTGCACTTTCAGGACTTGGGTCTCAGGAGACTGGGGATGAAACTGAAAAGCTCCTAAAAGCCCTTAAGAGCGAGGATGCAAATACAAGGATTGCAGCTATGATGGCTCTCTCAGGAAAGAAAGAAAAAACTGCAGTCGAACCTATAAATGCGATTTTGACAAGGGACTACCCTATTGTACAGAGTGCTGCAGCGCTGGCTCTCGGAGAAATTGGGGATCAAGGAGCACTGCCTGTTCTTCAAAAACAAATAAAAGACAGCGATAATGAACAGATAAGAAGTAACTGCGCAATTGCCCTTGGAAAAATAGGAGCTCAGGAATCAGTTCCTTATCTTCTTAATAAGATGGGAGATACTAAAGCCGGAGTAAAAAGCAGTGCTGCCCTGGCTCTTGGAAAAATGAAAGAACCTACAGCATTACCACCTTTCCTGGAAATTCTGGAAAGTGGGAAAACGGTAGACGGGAAAACAAAGAATACATTAAATGCAGTTCCTGATGTAAGGGAAAGTGTGGCTCTTGCCCTTGGAGAGATCGGAAGTCCAGAGGCAACTGACAGTTTGATAGGGATAGTTTCAAGCAAAGAAGAAAACCTGGAAGTCAAAATGGCGGCAGTTTCAGCTCTTGGTAAAATAGGTGATCTCAAAGCTACGGAAGCTCTGAAGAAGATACTTGACGATAAAGAGGCTCATTCAAGCCTTAGAAAAAGAGCATTCCTTGCTCTTGGAAATACTGGAAACCCGGAAGCTGCAGGGTATTTTGTAGAAAAGCTGGGAGATAGAGAATATGGAGCTACTGCCAGGGAAGGGCTCAGGAGAATGGGGGAAAAAGCAGTTGATCCCCTAATTGGAAATCTAAAAACTGAGAATGAAAGAATTAAAGACGAAACTGCTTTGCTTCTTATTGAAATCGGAGACACGCGAGCTGTTAAACCTCTAGTTGAAGCCTACCAATAAACAACCTGAAAATAAGATAAGAGCTTCCGAAAAAAATTAAAATTTGCAGAAATGCAAAATCGAAAAATAATCGAAAAAAGTTCGAAAAATTGTACAGAAGGCACAAAGAACCTCCCAAAATCTGAAATGTTTAAAAAATGAATTAAAAAGGATTTAAATAAACTTATGCGGGTATAACCCGCATCTCTTCTCTTTTTCTAAAAAAGAATTATAAATAGCTCAAATCAGCCTTATAAGCTCTTCAAGTGCTGACTTTGGGTCTTTTGCCTTAACTATTCCAGAGGCTAAAAGCACTCCCTCTGAACCAAGATCAAGCGCTGCTCTTAAATCTCCCCCTTTTGAAATTCCTGCCCCGCAAAGTACTTTTACTCCAGAATCGATCTTTGCAACTGCTTCTACAGAGCCGCTTACGACTTCAGGATCGGCTTTTGAAACTGGAATCCCACTGCCTATCAGTTCTGGCGGTTCAATTGCAACATATTCCGGGCCAAGGGCTGCGGCTGCTGCAGTTGTAGGTACATTATTGGTACAAATAACTGCCCTGAGCCCGAATTCTTTTGCAGCTTTCAGGGAAGCTTCGATTTCGGCAAGAGTCAAGCGTCTTTCGGAATGGTTAATTAGAGTTCCTACAGCGCCTGCTTCTTTTATGCATTTCCCATAAATATGACCTGTAAAACTTCCTGCCCCTATTCCATCAAGATGCTGAGAAAAAACCGGAATTTGCTGCACTTCGTGTGCTACCCGGTAGATATCAGGAAGTTGAGGAGCAACTGCTATTTCTATGCCAGATTCTTCGGATACGGCTTTGCAGGCTTTTGCAATTTCGACTGCTTCTGCACCCGTGCCCTGTATGTAAGTCTTATAGTTTAGTAAAATGAAAGGTGAACCCAGAAAATCCCCTCCTAAAAATAAAAACAAAATTAATAATGGAAAAGCGCGAAATTTCACGCTTTTAAACAAGTCCTTTTTCGGAAATCGATAATAATGTTGTTTATTTAAATATTAAATTTAGAAGTCTGTCATAACCCTGAACTGGTCTATTTCAGGTTTATTGAGACTGTTAATGAATTGTTCTGCGACATCCCTGATATCTTTTGCATTCGTAATAGCACGTCCAACAACAAGAATATCAGCACCCTGCCCCAGAGCTACAGGCACCTTATCGAGACGAACTCCGCCTGCAACAGCAATTAATGCTTTTGGAGCTATTTTTTTAATATCAGCAATATTACCCCAGGCATGTTCAGTGCCTTCTATGTCGATTCCACGGTGGAGTTCGATAACATCAGGCATGACTTTAAGCTGCTTCAAGATTGAAATAGGATCATGCTGGTTAAGCGTATCCATAACTGCATAAATGCCTGTCTTATGGGCTTCTTCAATTAGCTTGTCAATAGTGCTGATAGGAGCAAGGGCAGAAACTACAATGGCATCTCCTGCTGCATCTGCAACCATTCTTGCTTCAAGGTTTCCTGTATCAAGAGTTTTTAAATCAGCAACAATGAAAGCATCAGGCCTTACCTGCCTTATCTTTGAAATTATATCCACACCATAGCGTTTGATAAGTGGGGTCCCTGCTTCGATAATTACATGGTCGCTGTTAGGGATCTGGGAAATTGCAGATAACACAAATTCCAGATTTGGATTGTCAAATGCAATTTGCAAATAAGGTGGATCCCAGAGCCTTGTGACTTTAAAGCCCATAATCGCATGGGTTGACTTGTTGCTTTCTTCAAGTACGGTATCGATGTCCGGGAAGCCTTCAAGAGCACGCTTAATTGCGAGTTTTGTAGCCCCATAATTGTATCTGTAAATCTTATTGTAATCCTGGGCATCAGGGTGAATAAAAACGCTCGCAACTATAACAAGGTCTTCAACCTGGGATTTTGAAATTATACCCTCTTCGACTGAATCCGCTACTGCTTTTGCAACGGCTGATTGGGCCGGTCCGAAGATTTTTGACGCCTGATCCATGTTCTTAACGGTAACCTTCGGAATAATGAGAGTTGAAGGCTTGGGCGGCAGATTTGGCCTTATAACGGACAGGAGCGGAGTGTGTCCTGCTGAAAGCTGAGTCAGACCATTTGCAAAGGCCTGGCCTACAGGGCCTCCTTTATCTCCTATCATCAAATCAACATGAGCAAGTTCTGCGCCTTGCCCCATTAACGCTTCTCCAATCTGAAACATGCTTGACCTCGTAAATGTGATAAATTTGACAATTGAATATTGAATAACTGAGTATTAAAAACTGTGTAAATAAACAGAGATTTGTAATTTATAATTGATTTAGTACAAAATTAAGGATAAGCATAAGCTTTTGCCTGCTAAATGCCAGCTTTATATAAATAATCTCGTATCGTTTCGGAACTTTTTTTCTAGCTTTTCCAGTTATTCTAACCTATCAACCATATGAGGACTTAAAATTTTGGAAGTTTTTAAGAGTGGTTATTTAAATATTTTTATTATTTCAATTATTCAAATTTTCAGATTACTATCAGATTAAGTAGATCCTTATGACTGGAATTAGATTGTCACCGAATTTAGATTAGAATCTTTAAATTCCTTTAAACAAAATTTTTTGGACACATATCGTTAAGCACGCAGATCCCACATTTAGGAGAAATAGGCCTGCAAATATTCTGCCCTAATTTGACAAATAAATGATTTGCATATTTCCAGTATTTCTGTGGGAAAATTTTTTTTAATTCAATTTCAGTTTGTTCAGGTTCTTCTGTTTGCACCAGGCTTAATCTGTTGGAAATCCGATGAACGTGAGTATCTACTGCAAGGGCATCTTCAGAGAAAGCATAAGCAAGTACGCAGTTTGCAGTTTTCCTGCCCACCCCAGGGAGTTCAAGTAAAGATTCTATATTATCAGGAACTTTTCCGTTGTACTTCTCAAGGAGAATCCTGGAGATTTCTTTTATTCTTCCTGCCTTTACCCTGTAAAAACCAACTCCTTTTATGAGGGCTTCAATTTCATTGGCATCAGCTTTCATCATTTCTTCCGGAGTAGAAAATTTTTCAAAAAGCTTTTTTGCTGCAGGATAAGTTACATCATCCCTGGTTCTATGAGACATTACAGTAGAAATTAAAGAAAAGAAAGGGTCTCTGAAATCATCTGGATAGCCCTCAGGATATAGTTCAAAAAGCCTGCTCATAAGTTCGTCGAGATCCATGGTCGGGAATTAGTTTTTCTAATATAAAATAAGCACCCAATAAAGGTACTCAATAACTAAAATTGATGTTTTCTTGGTTTAATTAGGAAAAGATATGAATAGATCTTGTTGAAGGATTTGGAAATTTTAAGAAATCAAATATAAAAAATAAAAAATTTGAAAAGAAAAAAAGAATTTTTAAAGAAAGCCAAGGTCCAGATTCGAA